>SKYD01000071.1 GCA_007128075.1 Thiorhodovibrio sp. | reverse complement strand
GCATTTTGGTGACTATCTTGGTATTGGGGCAGGGGCGCATGGCAAAATAACCGATTGCACGACGGGCGAGGTGCGCCGCCGCGTTAAACACGCCAATCCAGCGCGCTATATAACCGCCGCCACCCGCTGCGCACTTGAGCAGCGGCTCACGGCGACCGAGCGCGTGCTTGAGTTCGCGCTCAATGCCTTGCGACTGCGCCACGGGGTGCCCATGACGCTGTTTGCCGAACGCACCGGGCTGGCATCAAATACCATCACCGCGGCTTGCGCCCATGCTCAGGCGGCGGGGCTGCTGATCAGCGATGAGCAAACCCTGGGTGCCACCGCGCTGGGCTGGCGTTTTCTCGACGATTTGTTGCAGTATTTTGTACTTGAGTGTTGACCATCAACGGATAGGATAGTGCTTGATTTTGCGGCGGATGTTGCGCTGGATCACCACCCCTAGCACCTGCCACTGGAGCCCGTGCAGCGCAATCACTGGAAACTGTGGATCGAGGGCGCGCAGTTGTTCGTTGCCAGCGTCATCTTTGACATATTCGCGCAGCCAGCGCACGCCCTCGACCTCGGCAAACACATACATTCCGCTGCGCACTGTGGTCGGCGCAGGATCGATGATCACAATACAGCGATCAGGAAATTCAGGTGCCATCTCGGTACCGAGCACTTGCAGTGCAAATGGCTCATGCAGTGCGCAACCGCTACTTGCCAGCCGAGCATCATTCATACACAATTAACTCCAAAATTAACGCCAGGACATCTGTTTTCATGTTACCAGGACGCATTCACGCCACTGAGTCAATCCATCGCGACCGCCACGATGGGCGTAATCTGCGAGCGATGCTGCCCTATCTGTGGGAATTTCGCGGTCGTGCTGTGCTGGCACTCATCGCCTTGGTGCTGGCAAAGCTGGCCAATGTCGGCGTTCCGCTGGTATTTAAAGAGATTGTCGATGCCTTTGATGGTCAGGATCAACAGCTATTCATTTTACCGCTGAGTTTATTATTGATCTATGGCGGGCTGAAGCTGGCTAGCTCGCTGTTTAATGAATTGCGCGATGTGATCTTTGCGCGGGTGCGGTTTCGCGCCATGCGCCGGCTGTCAACGCGGGTGTTGACCCATCTGCATCGGCTGTCACTGCGTTATCACCTCGAACGCCAAAGCGGTGCCATCAGCCGTGATCTGGAGCGTGGCACACGCTCGGTCTCGACCATTCTCAATTATCTGGTGTTTAGCGTTATTCCGGTGCTGGTTGAGTTTGGCTTGGTCGCGCTGGTCTTGCTCACCCGCTATGAAATCGTGTTTACGGTGATAATTTTTTCCACAGTTTTGGTGTATATGGCATTTACCTTTGCCATCACCGAATGGCGGATGGACTATCGCCGTCAGATGAATGTGCTCGATTCACGCGCCAACACCCAAGCCTTTGATAGCCTGCTCAATTATGAGACGGTGAAATATTTTGGCAATGAGCCGATGGAGCTTGACCGCTACGATGCCACCCTCGCCGAGTGGGAGGATTATGCGGTGAAAAGCCAAAGCTCGATGTCGCTGCTTAATTTTGGCCAGGGCAGCATCATCGCCGTTGGCATCACTTTGATTATGCTGTTTGCCGCTCAGGGCGTGGTCGCAGGCCAGATGAGCGTCGGCGATCTGGTGCTGGTGCAGGCATTTATGGTGCAACTGTTTATTCCGCTGGGATTTTTAGGCATCGTCTACCGTCAGATTAAATATGCGTTGGCGGATATGGACTTGGTGTTTAAGCTGTTGTCGCGCACCCCAGAGATCGAAGATGCCCCCCAAGCACCGCCACTGCAACTCAGTTCTGGAAAAATTGCGTTTGAACAGGTGCGTTTTGATTATCAGCCCGAACGCCCGATTTTACACGGTATCGACTTCAGCATTGAGGGCGGTGAAAAGGTCGCGGTGGTTGGGCACAGTGGCGCGGGCAAATCGACGCTGGCACGGCTGTTGTTTCGGTTTTATGAGGTCAACGGCGGGCGCATTCTCATTGATGGCCAAGACCTTCGCCATGTCAGCCAACACAGCCTGCGCGCTGCCATCGGCATTGTCCCACAAGACACGGTGTTGTTTAACGACAGCATTTTGTACAACATCGCCTATGGACAGCCCGATGCCGGCCGTGCTGAGATCGAACGCGCCGCCCAACTGGCGCATATCCTTGACTTTATCGAAAGTCTGCCGCAAGGCTGGGAGACGGTTGTTGGCGAGCGCGGGCTAAAGCTCTCAGGCGGTGAAAAACAGCGTGTTGCCATTGCCCGCGCCATGCTCAAAAATCCGCGCATTCTGGTGTTTGATGAGGCGACCTCATCACTCGATAGCAAAACCGAACAGGCGATTCAACACACCCTGGCTGAGGTCGCACGCAATCACACCACGCTGGTCATTGCCCATCGGCTCTCTACCGTGGTCGATGCTGACCGAATTTTGGTGATGGAAGCCGGGCGGGTGATCGAACAGGGCACCCATCGTGCGCTGCTGGAGGCGGGCGGTCACTATGCCACCATGTGGGAGCTGCAACAACGCGAACACGATTTTCCAATGATTGAGAGCTATCAAGCTCGGTAAGCTCACAAGGTCGCTGGCAGCGCACTTTCGATGTCGTCAACCCGGCGTTGGACAAGGTCTTGCAGGCTGATTTGACTCAGATGGTTGTCAATGCGCCGCGTCAGATCGACCCACAAATGATGGGTAAGACACAACCCTTCATTATGACAATCCCCTAGTCCACCACATTTTGTAGTGTCGATTGATTCATCCACCGCCCTGATCACCTCAGCAACGCTGATGGTTGCCGCATCACGCGCCAGATGATAGCCGCCACCTGGACCACGAATGCTGCTCACTAATCCACGCTTGCGCAGCTTGGAAAACAGTTGCTCTAAATAGGACAGCGAAATCCCTTGGCGGTCGGCAATATCAGCTAAAGAAATCGGGCTGCCATTGGTGCTCAGGGTGAGATCCAACATAGCAGTGACGGCATAACGCCCTCTGGTGGTTAATCTCATCGACAAAATTCCATACGACTGAATTGAGCCGATGATACGCGAAACCTAGTATTTTAGTCAACTTTTTCAATCTTAGGCAAGGTTTCGGTTGCTGATTGGATAGCACAATCTTCAAGGTCATCAAGATGGGCAAAATGGCGCGACAACCCTTGTTCTTCCAAGGTGCGCGACATCGCTTCAATGCGACGATCTAGGATATGAATATGATCAAGCATCCGATTGATCGCATTTGCCACCGGATCTGGAACATCACGCGTGGCACCATAGGCATCAAACCCGATGCGCTTGGCGGTTGTAGCCCGCCGCACGCTGGCAGCATCACCTGCGCGCTCGATCACCCGCCCGGGCACCCCAATCACTGTTCCGCCAGCGGGCACCGGCTTGACCACCACCGCATTGGAACCAATGCGCGCACCCTGGCCGATGTGAATAGGACCGAGCACCTTCGCCCCCGCCCCGACGACGACATCATTGCCCAAGGTTGGATGCCGCTTGCCCTTTTGCCAACTGGTGCCGCCCAATGTCACCCCGTGATAGAGTGTGCAATCATCGCCGACCACCGCTGTTTCGCCGATCACCACGCCCATGCCGTGGTCAATAAAAAACCGTCGCCCGATTTCCGCCCCTGGGTGAATCTCGATCCCGGTGAGCAGACGCGCCACATTCGCCAACACCCGCGACAGCCATTTCAACCCCAGTCCCCATAGCCAATGCGCCAGCCGATGGACCAGCACGGCATGAACACCAGGATAAGTGGTCATCACCTCAAACCAATGCCGAGCGGCGGGGTCACGCTCAAACACACAATGAATATCTTCACGGATTCTATCTAACACTTAAATCTTGCTCAGTATTCGTCAACTGGTTTGTAAACAAAAACGATATGAAAACGCTCTTTGCCGATTTGGCTCACCTGCATCACCGGTGAGCGAAAGGTGACTTGGCTCATCTCGGGCACCGGTTCTAAGTGTCCAATTAACTCCGTGGCAGCCACCGACATGCCGCGAATATCGACCTCTTCACCACGGTAATTGATGGTTTGAACCCAGGTATCGTCGGGCAGTCGCTCAGTGAGTTCAAGCAACAAATCGGTCATCCGTGGCTGGGCGGCCTTGTGTTCTAACACCGCAACACTGCCCATCCGCGCCCGCTCCAGCTCTTCGCGGAGGGTTGGCACCTCCTCAGCGGCATGACGCGCTACCCGCAAAGTGCGGCGCAATTGCTGATGTTCTTGGCGCAGTTGCCAGATCGGGGTCATCAACACCGCCGCCAGCAGAATGACGAGCAACAGACTCATCGCCACCGCTGGAAGCCAACGCCACTGCTGTGGTGGACGCTCGGCGGGAGATAAGAGATTCGCTTCCGACCAGGCTTGGCTCCAGGTAACACGGGTTGCCGGATGCTGGCGTTCTTTTAAGCGGATCAGCCACGGCTGCACCAGATCGCGGCGACAGGCGGCAAGTTCCACCTCCAGTTGTCCGCCGACCACGCCGACAATACGGGCATCAAAATACAGCGCACTGGCCTGAAATGGGGTGAGCCGATCCATTTCATAAGTCAAGGTGCGGCGCACATGGTCTTTGACCGCCAGCGGCAGTCGCACCGTGCGCAACAGCAGCAATGACTTGGGAAGCACTAGGCGGATTTCATGCCAACCGTGGCGCGGCGGCGGTGCCAGCGTGGCAAAATTGAGCGGCGCCAGCGGATCGAGCACACCAATCAGTTGGCGCTCACCACCCCATTGCCGCCATAGCTCGGCGCGCCAATCTTCTGTAGTGTATGAGGGCGCGACCTCCACCACCAGCCGCACCCGGCGTTGGGCAAGCCAGCCGCGCACCGGATCTGGCAGACATTCGTAAAGATTGGTTTGCCACTGTCGCCACCGCTTCCACAGCGGCGAGTCAGACCATGACCCTATTCGTAACCAAGAAAACACTATTCGCTACACCTGAAACTGTCCGATCTGTTCTTGAATTTGTGCCGCCAGCCGCGATAGGTCTTGGCTGGCACTGGCAATCTGATTCGAGCCAGCGGTGTTTTGATCAACACTTTGGCTGATTGCATGAACATTGCGGTTGATCTCTTCAGCAACCGCAGATTGCTCCTCTGCGGCACTGGCAATCTGACGGTTCATGTCACTAATCCGCGAGATGAGCTGATTGATCGAGTGCAAGGATTCGCCGGCATGTTGCACCTGCTCCACGCCCGCCTGCGCCTGCTGGCGACCCTGTTCCATGACCTTCACCGCACTAGCCGAGCTAGTCTGCACTCGCTCGATACGCGCCTGGATATCTTTGGTCGATTCCTGAGTGCGACTGGCAAGGGTGCGCACCTCATCGGCGACCACCGCAAAGCCGCGCCCTTGTTCGCCTGCGCGTGCCGCCTCAATCGCCGCATTGAGCGCCAGCAGATTGGTTTGTTCGGCAATGGCGCGGATCACATCGAGCACCGCGCCGATCTCTTCACTGTCGGCAGAGAGCTTGGTGATGACCTGCGCGGCGGACTCAACCTCATGGGCGAGGCTTTCAATCGCGGCAATCGACTGGCGCACAATCACCCCGCCCTGATTAGCCTCTTGGTCGGCTTCTTGGGCACTGCGGGCGGCATCGGCGGCATTGCGTGCCACCTCTTCAACAGTCGCGGTCATCTGGTTGATCGCAGTCGCCACCTGATCGGTTTCTGATTGCTGGCGCTGCACCTGATCACGCGCCTCGTGGCTGTTTGCCAACAATTGCTCAGCCGCCGTGGTCAGTTGCGCCACCGCGCCGCTGATTTGCTGAATCAGCACCTGAATGCGTTCGACAAAGATGTTGAAGCCCTGACTTAAGCTGGCAAGCTCATGGCCACCCTCAATCGGCAACCGCTGGGTGAGATCCCAATTGCCTTGTGCCATCGCATGAAAGCGCCCGGCAGTGACCCGAATCGGCTGGGCTAAGGTGCGGGCAATCAGCACCGAGATAGCGATGCCCACGATGAGCAAGATTGCCCCAATTCCGAGCACGGTGACAATCGAATGGTGCAGGGCGGAAATGGTGTCACTGCGATCAATCGCCAATTCCAACACCCCAATGGTCTTGCCAGCGTAGTCTTGGATTGGTGCGGCATACAAAAACACCGATTGATCATTGAGATGACGGTTCACCTTGACCGGCTGCCCATCCAGCGCTTGGCGAAACTCATCCACACTCAATAGCGAGCCGCCGTCAATCGTCCCTGCAAACGTCTCAAAGCCGCGTTGCGTGGGAAGATGTAACGCGGTCGGAATACCACAACGGGCTAAAAAATTGTCAAAAAAACTCTGCCCAAAGGATAATCCAAACTCAACCGCGCCGATAGCCCGTCCTTGAAGATCGGTCATCGGCTGCACCCCGCGCACACCCAAGCCCGCCACCCCGCTTTCTAGCCCTTGCACCGGGCGACGGGTACGATTTGACTCCACAATGGTGCTGCGGATGGCACTGAGATCATCGCCGTGACGGTCGGGCATGTGCAACCGCAGAAACGAGGTCGCGGGTGGCAGATGAAACTGAAATTGGCTTACATCAAGGGTGTCGCTCACCCCCTCAAAGATCGGCAAGGTCAGCTCAAGCAACCGCTCACGATCACGATCCGCAAATGCCTGCTGAATCTCCGGCATGTTGGCAACGCTGGCACTGAGTGCTGAGGCTAATTGGCTGTGGGTGGCGATTTCATTGCGTAGTGATTCTAACGCCGAGCCTGCAAAACGCTGCTCATTTTGCTTGGCAAGAGTTTGGATCTGCATCATGCCAACCGGCAGCACGATGCTGATGGTCAGAATTAAAATCAGCACAGAACTCAAAGTAATCTGTGCCTTGATGGATAATTTTTTTAACATAATCAATGCTACCAACAACGAACGCTAAACCTAGAGTGGCACCCCAAGTCGATGCCAACACCACCACGAATTTACACAAAAAGAACGAGCTTGCTGTGTTAAGTTAGTCTAACCGTTTTCGCCATCCCTGACACTAATTTTTCAGCAAGCACTGAACGCAATCAGTGCCAACTTGACAGACTACGCAAAATCCTTTAGCTTTTCCGCTCTTTGCCCTAGGCATCATTTTTTTGTTTAAGATCGAGGTGGATCATGTCTCAGGTTTGTCAGGTGACGGGTAAACGCCCAATGACTGGAAACAATGTGTCTCATGCACACAACAAAACGCGGCGGCGGTTCATGCCCAATCTGCACACCCATCGCTTCTGGTTTGCCGCTGAACAACGCTGGGTGCGGCTCAAAGTCAGTGCCTCGGGGCTGCGCACCATCGACAAAAAAGGCATCGATGTTGTCATTAAAGAGCTGCGTGCTCGCGGCGAGCGCGTCTAACAGACTCAATTTTCAGGACATTCAATTATGGCAAAAGCAGCACGCGACAAAATTCGTCTCAATTCTAGCGCTGGGACGGGGCATTTTTACACCACCACCAAAAACAAGCGCAATCAGCCTGGCAAGATGGAGATTAAAAAATACGATCCCGTCGCTCGCCAGCATGTGATGTATAAAGAAGGCAAAATCAAATAGCCATTCACGGGGTTGAGTGAGCACCATTCTTGATGTCCGCTCGCTCTCGCGCCAGCGCGACGGCAAAGCCGTGTTGCAGCGGCTTAATTTTCGTCTGGCGCGTGGCGAGGTCATGGGGCTGCTCGGTCCTAATGGTGCGGGCAAAACCACCTGCTTAAACCTGCTGGCGGGGGTTTTAAAACCCAGCAGCGGGACCATTACCATCAACGGCGTTGATTTATGGCGCGCCCCGCAACAGGCCAAACGCGCCCTTGGCTATCTGCCTGAACGACCGCCGCTGTATCCGAGTATGCAGGTTGCCGAGTATTTGCGCTACTGCGCCCAATTGCGCGGTCTCGCTCCGGCGCGCATTGACCACGCCCTCAACCGGGTGCTGCATGATTGCGGGCTAGAGCAAGTCAAGCGGCGCCTCCTCGGACATCTCTCCAAAGGCTATAAACAGCGGGTTGGGGTTGCACAGGCACTGATCCATCAACCTGCCCTGGTGCTGCTCGATGAGCCAAGCGACGGGCTAGACCCAGTGCAAGCGGCAGAGCTTAGAGCCTTGCTGGGCGAGCATGCACCCGAATGTGCCATTCTCATTGCCAGCCATCAGTTAGCCGATATCGAGGCGATCTGTGATCAGGTGTTGATTCTTCGTGATGGCAAAACGCTCTACCAGGGCGCGCTCCAGCCCAACCACCGCCCCGCCCTCAAATTGCGACTGATGCCGCCGGTGCGCCCCGACACCCTAGCCGCGCTGCCACAGATTGATCAGGTCAGCCCACTTGCCGACGGTGCGCTGCGCGTTGAGTTAAGCCCGGGCACCACGGCGGCGATGCTCAGTCGGGCATTGATCGAACGGGGTTTGGGGCTAGAAGAACTCAGTCCCGAGCCAAGCGATCTGCGGCAGTTGTTCTTTCACAGCATCAGCAGCGGGTGTGCGCCATGATCGGGCTGATTGCTCGCCGGCAGTGGTGCAGTGCTTTTGAAACTCCGTTGGGCTGGACGCTATTGGCAGCCGCCTCAGTGATTCTGACTTGGGTATTATTAAAACTGCTCGATGGGTTTGTTGGGCCACAGGCCCTGCCGCCGACCGCGCTCAATATCGCGTTAAGCCGCGAGCTGTTTGGCACCACGGCGGTGTTGTTGCTGTTGATCATGCCGCTGTTGGCAACGCGCACCCTGGGTGCAGAGTGGCGCGATGGAACCGCGACGCTGATTGGCTCGGCACCACTCAGTCAAGCCCAATGGCTGGCAGGACACACACTGGGGCTGGTATGGTTAAGCATTCCTTTGTGTGCGCTGCCGCTGCTGCTGACCATGACATTGCTCGGTTCCGCGCCTGTGGATGTGGGCGCGGCACTGGCGGCGACCTTGGGATTGTGGCTGTTAAGTCTGCTATTTAGTGCCGTTGGACTCTTTGCCGCCAGTCTCACCACCCAGCCAGCGGCGAGCATGGTGTTGGCCTATGGGCTGCTGATTATGTTATCCATCATCAATGGCGTGACCACCATTGGTGCCGAACAGCTCAGTTGGCTGGATTGGCTGTCTTGGAATCAACATCTGTTCTGGTTTTTGATTGGCGCAGTGCGTTTTGCGGATACCCTGTATTTTCTGTTGCTCAGTGGGCTGTTTCTCGCCCTTGCTGAACGCCAACTGCACAATCGCTTCGATCCATGATCCGCGCTTGGCTGGCATCCCATCGTTTATCATTGCGGGCGCAACGCCGTCTCGCCGATGGTCTTTATGCACTGTTGCTGATCGCGCTGGTGTTGCTGATTGGCTGGCTGAGTGCGCGCTATAACCCATATCTGGATTGGACGCAGCGTGGAGAGCACACCTTGAGCGCGGAGAGTTTGGCATTGGTGGCAGAACTCAACGAGCCACTGTTGATCCGTGTCTTTATCTCCGAACAGCATCGTTTGGTGCAGCGCATCGAACAGGTATTGCTGCCCTATCGGCAGGCAGCGTCAACGATACGCATTGAATATATTGATCCAGAACGGCACCCGGAGCTGGCGCGTGATTTTGAGGTCAAGCGTTTAGGGCAGTTGGTGCTGGCCTATCGCGGACGCTACGAAACTTTAACGACACTCAATCAAACCACCTTAACCAATGCCATTGCGCGTCTAACGCTCGATCAATCGCCGTGGATTGCGGTGCTCGAAGGGCATGGCGAGCGGGCGATTGACAGCGGTGCCAGCACCGATTTGGGGCAGTTTGCCGCTGTGCTCGAAGGACGCGGCTTTAGATTGCAACCGATTGATCTGGCGCGTTTTTACCAGATTCCCGACAACACCGATGTGCTGCTGTTGACCACGCCAACCATCGCCCTGTTTCCTGGCGAGATCGAGGCGATCATCGATTATGTTGCCCAAGGGGGCAATGTGCTCTGGCTGCTTGACCCCGGTGAGCTTAGAGGCTTTGCCCCGCTGGCGGATGTCCTGGGTTTGCTGCCATTGCCAGGTCAGGTGGTCGATGCCAGTGCGCGGCGTTTTGGCGCGGCAACCCCCACTGTTGCTGTGGTCAGTGACTGGCCAGCGCATCCACTCGGAGGCGGTGCTGCATCCACTGACCCGACACCCGCTGCCGCGCTGTTTCCTGGTGCGCTGGCGTTTGAGCCTGTTGCTGCCCCTGACTGGGAAATCGAGGCGCAACTGCGCACGAGTGAGCACAGTTGGAATGAAACTGGCGCGATCACTGGCACCATTGAGCGCAACCCCGAACGCGGCGAACAGGCCGGCCCCTTGACAATCGGGCTGGCGCTGACGCGCCCTTTTCCGCTGCCCGATCAGCCACAGCGTCAACAACGAATTCTGGTGCTTGGCGATGGTGATTTTTTAAGCAATGCCGCGCTACATCATGGTGGCAATCGCGCTTTTGGGCTGCGGATGATGTACTGGCTGGCGGGATTGGACGCACTGCAGCCGTTCTCAGAACCTGAAACCGCGAGCATGCGCCTGACGCTAACCCGTGGGCTGATCATCGCTTTCGGTGGCTTGGTGGTGATTCCAGTTGGGTTGATCGTGATTGGGATGCGATTACGCTTTCAGCGAGGGCGGATGCAATGACACTATTTGAGCGGTGGCGAGTCAATCAGCGATTGTTGCTCATCGTCTGTGTGCTGGCGGTGTTGGTGCAACTGGAGCTACATTTTAGTGCCCGCCGTGGTCAATTAACCGTACTCAATCCCGAGCGGGTCGAGCATATTGTGTTGACTCAAGCCCCCAATGCTGAAGCACTGGTATTTGAGCGTTCACAGGGCCAATGGCAGCTCACCGCCCCCTTAACGGCAGCAGCCGATGCCCGCATGGTGGAATCATTGCTTGCTATCGCCACCGCAGCCGTGACCAGTCCACTCAATCTCACGGCAACTGAGCGCGCCGCAGTGGGCTTAGATCCGCCGAGGATGAAGCTGCAATTAAACGACACCAAGCTGTATTTTGGACGCATTGAGCCAATCTCGCGCCGCGTTTATGTGCAGCACCAGCAGCGGGTGTTTTTGCTTGATGAACGCTGGCTGATTCCTTTAACGCGAACCGCCGAGACCTTTGTTGGCGATTAATTGGCTCGCAAGCAATCAATTGCGCCGAGCAGAAGCGCGTAGCGTGCGCCCTTACCAGTCGCAGTGAGCATTACAAACACTGGAAATCGTACCCGCATCATCCCAGCGATCACCGTTAGTGCATCACCGCCAACCGGTGCCCAGGACAGCAACAACGACCACACCCCCCAGCGCTGAAACCAGCGTTGGGCGGTGGCAAATTGCGCGGGCTTAATTGGGAACCAACGCTGATGTTGCAACGCCGCCAGATGCCGCCCCAGCCACCAATTGACCACCGCACCAAGGGTGTTTCCAGCCGTTGCCCAGCCCCACAACGCCAGTGGTGCGTAGCCTGCGACCTGCAACCCCGCAAACAGCACCTCGGAATAAGCTGGCAACACTGTGGCAGCTAGAAAAGCGGTGACAAATAGCGTGAAGTAGGCATCCACAATAGTAAATAGTGGGCCGTCAGGGATTTGAACCCCGGACCAAGGGATTATGAGTCCCCTGCTCTAACCGCTGAGCTAACGGCCCTGAACATGATAGGGGGGAGAGAAGTGATGGGGTGGACGATGGGGATCGAACCCACGACCGCAGGAGCCACAATCCTGTGCTCTACCAACTGAGCTACGTCCACCATTGAAATATGGCACGCTCGGCAGGACTCGAACCTGCGACCCACGGCTTAGAAGGCCGTTGCTCTATCCTGCTGAGCTACGAGCGCCAAGCACGAGTTTCGAGCTTTGTTGCTGCGTTTTGGTCGGGGTAGAGGGATTCGAACCCCCGACATCCTGCTCCCAAAGCAGGCGCGCTACCAGACTGCGCTATACCCCGATAAAGACGAATCATCATACTCAATGCTTAATACAAAATCAAGCATTGATTTTAGCCGGCAGGGCGAGCGCGTATAAAATTCTAAAAATAGATGTAGTTGCGGTAGTCTATCTATCAAGAAACAACCTGTAGGAGTTCCTCATGACCACCAGTTTCATAGAATGCTTTGCCGACCTTCAAGACCCTCGCGTAGAGCGCAACCGCTTGTATCCTCTGATAGAAATTTTGTTATTGACAGTTTGCGCAATACTTAGCGGCGCAGAAGGGTGGGAAGCGATGGAGGAATTTGGCAGGGCGAGCGCGTATAAATCCTTATCCAAATAGTACTTTAGCGCGGTAGTCATCATCCAGAGCGACCTTGCGGTGTTTCTTGGACATGCGCAGATTAGAAGGTTCTTGTTTCAGTAAATT
>SKYD01000233.1 GCA_007128075.1 Thiorhodovibrio sp. | reverse complement strand
TCGATCTGCGTCTGTTGCTAGAACAGAGCGCGGCAACCTTCCCCGCTGATTTGGCTGCTGCCAGCGTCATTCCGGATGTGCTCAATTATATGTTCGAGCGTCTGCATGGCTATTATGATGAGCAGGGTATTGCGGCGGATCGGGTGGATGCTGTGCTGGCGATTGGGGTTACTGAACCGGCAGACATCGATGCCCGTGTGCGTGCAGTGGATGCGTTCTATCGTCTGCCCGAGGCCGCCGCGCTGGCCGCCGCCAACAAACGGATTCGCAATCTGCTCAAAAAAGCTGCCATCACCGACGGCGAGCTAGAGACAGCCTTGCTACACGAGCCGGCTGAACAAGCCTTAGCCCAAGCGTTGGCAACTGTCCAGCAACAGGTGGCACCGTTGATCGCGACTGGCGATTATGCGGCTGCTTTTTTGGCACTTGCCACCTTGCGCGAGCCAGTGGATGCGTTTTTTGATCAGGTGATGGTGATGTGTGAGGATCCCGCGCTGCAACGCAACCGCCTTGAGCTGTTGGCAGGATTAGAACGCTTGTTTTTAGGGCTGGCGGATGTCGCACGGTTGCAAACACCCTAAGCTGGTGATTCTGGATCGCGATGGGGTGATTAACCAGGATTCGCCCGACTATATTAAATCAGTCGCCGAATGGGTGCCGATTCCGCGCAGTCTCAAGGCGATTGTACGGCTCAATCATGCCGGTTGGCTGGTGGCGATTGCCAGCAACCAATCTGGCATTGCCCGTGGGTTGTTTGATCTAGCGACATTAGAACAGATTCATCAAATGCTACGCCAACAATTAAGCACCGTCGGCGGCCATATCGACGCGATTGCTTTTTGCCCCCACGGACCCGATCACGGCTGCACCTGTCGCAAACCCGCACCAGGATTGCTGATCAACTTGGCGGCGCGTTTTGCCGTCAACTTGGCTCAGGTGACGGTGATCGGCGATTCGCTGCGTGATATTCAGGCGGCGCAAGCTGTCGGCGCACAACCGATTTTGGTCAACACCGGCAATGGCGCGGCAACAGCACAGCGTGAAACTGCTGCCCTGGCGGGGGTTCGGCAATATGCTGATTTGTATGCTGCGGTTGATGATCTACTGCTTGAGGACGAAAACCCATGACCACGATTCGCTCGGCACTGTTTATGGTTGCCTTTGTTTTAATCACCTGCTTGTTTAGTTTGGTCATTATCAGTGTCGGGCGGTTTGCGTCACTGAGGTTGATGGCGAAATTGGGCAGTGGCTGGGCGCACAGCTCGCTGTGGTGTCTACGGCTGCTGTGTGGGCTGCGCTATCGGGTGCAGGGTGCTGAGCATCTGCCTGATTATCCAGTCGTGGTGCTCTGTAAACACCAATCTGCCTGGGAGACCGTTGCCTTGCGGCTGATTCTGCCCCCTGAACAGGCGTGGGTGCTCAAGCGCGAGCTGCTCAAAATTCCTTTGTTTGGCTGGGCGCTGGCGCAGTATCAGCCCATCGCCATTGATCGCGGCAGCGCCCGCCAAGCACTCAAACAACTCTTGCAACAGGGGCAGGCACTGATTGCTCAAGGGCGCTGGCTGGTGGTGTTTCCCGAAGGCACGCGGGTTGCCAGTGGCGAGGAAAAACGCTTTAACATCGGCGGGGCAAAACTTGCTGAATTGGCGCAGGTGCCGATTGTCCCGATTGCGCACAATGCCGGGGCATTCTGGCCACGGCGCTCGCTGCTCAAACGCCCCGGAGTCATTGATGTCGTGATTGGCCCGCCGATTGCGCCACAATCGCGCACCGCCACAGAACTCAATGCCCTCGCCGAACAGTGGATTAATGACACAGTGCGCACACTTCCCGCTTAAAATCAAATATCAATCTGTCCGGCATCGAGTGCATAGCGCTCGATGAACTCGCGCCGTGGCTCGACCTGATCGCCCATCAGGGTGGTAAAAATCTGATCGGCGGCGACCGCATCTTCAATGGTCACCCGTAACAAGCGCCGTGAACCCGGATCCATGGTCGTCTCCCACAACTGCCCGGGGTTCATCTCGCCGAGTCCTTTGTAACGCTGAATGTGATAGCCGCGCTTGGCCTCAGCCAGCAGCCACTCATAGCCTTCCGCAAAGGAGCGAATCTCTTTGCGGCGCTCGCCGCGTTCGATCACTGCGCCATCCTGAATCAGCCCATCGAGCTTGGTGCTCAGATCAGCGATGCGCTGATAATCGGCGGTCGAGAAGAAATCAAACGGAATCAACCGCGTTTCGGGGATGCCGTGGACGATGCGGGTCAGCTCCAGCCCCGGATGTTCAACATCCAGCGACTCATTGACCCGCAATTGATAGGCAAGTGCTGCATCTTGCTGGGCATTGAGCTGGTGCTCCATGGTGCTGATCCACTGTTGGAGCTGCTCGGGTTCTTTGGGCAGGGTGGGCGCAAAGCGCGGGACTGCGAGCAAATTCATCAAAAACTGTCGATCATGACGCGCTGCCAAGCGTGCCACAATCGCCAGCACCAGTTGATACTCACGGGCAAGCTCTTCTAGGCCGGTGGCTGACATCGCCGGCGCACCTTCTGCCACCGAAAGTCGCGCCTTCTCCATGGCGGTGCGAATCAGCGAGCGCCCCAACTCGGTCTCATCGAGCAGATAGTCTTCCTGTTTGCCGCGCTTGATCTTAAACAGCGGCGGCTGGGCGATATAGACATGCCCGCGCTCGATCAGCTCCGGCATCTGGCGATAGAAAAATGTCAACAGCAGGGTGCGGATGTGGGCACCATCGACATCGGCATCGGTCATGATGATCACGCGATGGTAACGCAGCTTGTCGGGATTGTAGTCCTCGCGTCCGATGCCACAGCCGAGCGCAGTGATCAGGGTGCCAACCTCAGCCGAGGACAGCATCTTATCAAAGCGTGCTTTTTCGACATTGAGAATTTTGCCCTTGAGCGGCAAGATCGCCTGAAAAGCGCGATCACGCCCCTGTTTTGCCGAGCCACCGGCTGAATCGCCCTCGACGATAAACAGCTCCGATTGCGCGGGGTCTTTTTCCTGACAGTCGGCGAGCTTGCCAGGCAAGCCAGCGACATCGAGCACCCCTTTGCGGCGCGTCATCTCGCGGGCTTTGCGGGCTGCCTCCCGCGCCCGTGCGGCATCAATCATCTTATTGGCGATCATTTTCGCCTCTGCGGGATGTTCTTCTAAATAAGTATAAAGATGCTCGGCAAGCAGCGAATCGACGATGCTCTGAATCTCCGAGGACACCAGCCGATCTTTGGTCTGCGAGGAAAATTTGGGATCTGGCAGCTTGACCGAGATCACCGCCGTCAATCCTTCGCGGGCATCGTCACCCTTGGGGCGGACTTTTTGATTGCGATCAAGTGCCTGGCGCTCGATGTATTGATTCAGGGTTCGCGTTAAGCCAGTGCGAAAGCCAGTGAGATGGTTGCCGCCGTCTTTTTGCGGAATGTTATTGGTGTAGCAAAAAATGGTTTCCTGATATGAATCATTCCATTGCAGCGCGATCTCGACCAGATTGCCGTCGCGCTCCGCAGAAAAATAAAACACCTCGGGATGCAGTGGCGATTTGTTGCGGTTGAGATGTTCGACAAAAGCGCGGATTCCGCCTTGGTATTCAAACACCTGCTCGCGGTCACTGCGCTCGTCACGCAGCACCACCTTAATCCCCGGGTTGAGAAACGACAGCTCGCGCAGCCGTTTTGCCAACACATCGAAATGAAATTCCAAATCAGAAAAGATCGTCCCCGAGGGCTTAAAGCGGACTTCGGTGCCAGATTCAGCCACAGCGCCAATCTCACGGAGCGGATATTGCGGCTCGCCAAGGCGGTATTCTTGTTCATACAGCTTGCCGTCGCGCCAGATCCGCAACAGCAGATGATCCGACAGCGCGTTGACGACTGAAACCCCCACGCCGTGCAGTCCGCCTGAGACCTTGTAAGAATCATCATCGAACTTACCACCGGCATGAAGCACCGTCATAATGACCTCGGCAGCCGAGCGTTGCTCTTCGGGGTGGAGATCAATCGGGATCCCGCGTCCGTTATCGGCAACCGACACCGCACCATCGGCATGGATGGTGACGCGAATGTCGGTGCAATAGCCCGCCAGTGCCTCGTCAATCGCGTTATCCACCACCTCAAACACCATGTGGTGCAAACCGGTGCCGTCATCGGTGTCCCCGATATACATCCCAGGACGCTTGCGCACGGCATCAAGACCGCGCAGGACTTTGATATTAGAAGAATCGTAGCTCATGAATTTGTAACTATCGCAGGAGGGGATGGAAGCCGACTGGTGCTAGTATAACGCGAAAGGCGGGGACGGCTTCTCAACGCTTGTTGTAGCCTTGGGGGTTATTTAACTGCCAGCGCCAACTATCCGCCACCATTGCAGTAAGGTCAAGCGTGGCTTGCCAATGAAGCTGCTGGTGGGCGCGGGTGGGATCAGCATAGCATTGGGCAATATCGCCAGGACGACGGGCAACGATGCGATACGGCAGGGTGCGCCCGGTGACCTCAGTAAAGGTCTGGATCATCTCTAACACGCTGTGCCCACGACCAGTGCCGAGATTATAGGCGCGTATCCCCGTTGGTGGATGGGCGAGCTGCTCAATGGCCTGAACATGTCCCCGCGCCAAATCAACGACATGAATATAATCGCGCACTCCAGTTCCATCAGGCGTTGGATAGTCGCCGCCAAACACTTGCAGCTCCGGTCGCTTGCCAATCGCCACCTGGGTCATCAGCGGCATCAGATTATTGGGCATGCCGTTGGGATCCTCGCCAATCAGCCCGCTGACATGCGCCCCAACAGGATTAAAATAGCGCAGCAGGCTGATGTTCCACTCGTTGTCGGCATGTGCCAGATCGCGCAATAACTCTTCAATAAACAGTTTGCTGCGGCCATAAGGATTGGTGGCACTGAGTGGAAAGTCTTCGCCAATCGGCACCTTTTTTGGCTCGCCATACACTGTTGCTGATGAGCTGAACACCAGCGTTTTCACCCCGGAGTCTTGCATCACCGTACATAGATTTAAGGTGCCGCCGAGATTGGCATTGTAATACTCCAATGGCTTCTGCGTGGACTCGGCAACAGCTTTAAGCCCCGCAAAATGAATCACCGCATCAAAACACTGGGCATTAAACAACCGCTTGAGCGCGAGCTGATCGCGCAGATCAGCCTCAAGAAACCCAAAATCGCGGCCGCTGATTGCCCGCACCCGATCTAATGCCAGCCGCTTGCTGTTGCAAAAATTGTCGATGACCACTGGATCATGCCCAGCCGCCAGCAATTCCACCAAAGTGTGACTGCCAATATATCCGGCGCCACCTGTCACTAAAATTTTCAAACCAGCACCTCGCGATGCAGAAAATTGACCTCGTTTGCGCGTTATAATGGCACAAAAGACGGTATGAACTTAAAAACATTTAACATGCCACAGCCATTGCATCGCGGGCGCATTCTTTGCTCCACATCTAATTTTCCACGCTGGGCTGGGGATTCAACCACGCCCTTTGTGCTGCATCTGGCGCAGGATTTACAAGCCTTGGGCTGGCAAGTGGATGTTTTAGCACCCCACGCGCCAGGTGCTGCGTACCATGAGCAACTCGATGGAGTCCGCGTTGCGCGTTTTCGTTATTTGTGGCCAGAATATTTGCAAACAGTGTGCTACCAAGGTGGGGCGTTAATCAATCTGCGCCGGCAGCCGCTCAATCAGCTCAAACTGCCACCTTTGATCATCGCACAAATCATGGCGATTCGTCAGCGTTTGCGCACAACTCGCTATGATCTATTACATTCGCACTGGATTTTGCCTCAAGGTTTTAGCGGGCGGCTGGCATGCTGGCGACTGCCGCTGCCACAGGTCATCACCGTGCATGGTGGCGATGTATTTGGTTTGCGCGGCAAGCTGCTCGCACATTTCAAGCGGGCAGCATTGAACGCCGCCGCTGCGGTGACAGTCAACAGCTCGGTGACTGAACAAGCGGTGTTGGCGTTGGGTGCCCATTGCCCGCGCATGGTGCGCATTCCAATGGGGGTGACCACAACTGCGCCTGATTCCATCCAACAGGCGACCGCTGCAACGCTACGCCAACACTATGCCCCCGATCAACCGTTGCTGTTGTTTAGTGGCCGTTTAGTGGAAGAAAAGGGCATTGCTGATCTATTGCACGCGCTGGCACTGCTGCGCCCGATGGCACTCAAGCCCAGGCTGCTGATTGCTGGTGCTGGTCAAGATCGCCCTGCGCTAGAACAGCTTAGCGATCAGCTTGAGCTTCAGGATCAGGTGCATTTTATTGGCTGGGTGGAGCCTGCGGCATTGGTTGCCTATCAGTTGGCGGCAGATGTCGTGGTGGCACCCTCACGCACCGCCGCCAATGGCTGGGTTGAGGCGCAAGGTTTAAGCGTGTTGGAGGCGATGGCGGTAGGCACGCCAGTGATTGCCAGTCGCTGCGGTGGCGTGGTCGATGCCGTGGCGCATGAACACACCGGGCTGCTGGTTGCTGAAGGTCAACCGCTGCAACTGGCCAACGCCATTGCCCGCTTGCTGCAAGACCCTGCATTGGCGCGACAACTCAGTCAGGCAGCGTTGATTCGAGTACAGCAGTACTATTCACGACCAGCAAGTGCTGAGGCGTTTGCGGGGTTATTTGCCGAGGTCATGAACACGAGGTTAGATGTTTAGCTGTTCGACATCGATCAACAATTGGCGAATTGGGGCGGGGAGTCCGAGCGCGGCGATCTGTTGTGGTGTCAGCCACCGCTGGTTGCCACCCTCGCTGATGCGGTTTGATATCTGGGTCAAGGTCACGACAATTGGCTCGATGACCAGTTCAAGGTGTGTGAGGGCATGGCGGCGGTGCGGCAAGGGGGACATCTGTCCAATGCTGACACCAAAAGTTCGCCAACACCAGTCTTCTACTGTGTCCTTCTCTGCACATTCAGGCAGGCTCCACAGCCCACCCCAAATGCCCACTGCGGGTCGCTGGTGCAACAAAATCGCACCCTGGGCATCGCGTACGATCAACAGCCGCAGTGGACGCAGCGGGCGATTGCGGCGTGGTCGGGGGTTAGGAAATTCATCGATGCGTGCCTGCTGGTTGGCAATACAGTGTGCCGCCAGCGGACAGCCTGGGCAATTTGGGCGGGTGCGGCTGCAGACGGTCGCACCTAAGTCCATCATCGCCTGGGTATAGGCGGCGACCTGAGTGTGCGGGGTTAGCTGTTCTGCAAGTTGCCATAGCTGATTTTGTACTCGCGTCTGCCCTGGCCAGCCGCTAACCGCAAAACAACGCGCCAACACCCGTTTGACATTGCCATCGAGAATCGGCTGTCGCTGACCATAGGCCAGCGCAAGAATTGCCCCCGCTGTCGAGCGTCCAATGCCCGGCAGTGCTTGCAATGCAGCCAACGAATCAGGCAACACGCCACCATGATCCGTGTGAATTTTCTGTGCTGCTTGGTGTAGATGGCGGGCGCGAGCGTAATAGCCCAGCCCCGACCACAGCTCCAGCACCTCATCTATCGAGGCGGTGGCAAGCCGCGCTGGATCAGGGAACCGCGCCATAAAGCGTTCAAAATAATCAATGACCACCGCGACCTGGGTTTGTTGTAGCATGATCTCCGAGATCCACACCCGATAGGGCGTGGGCGGATTCTGCCATGGCAGATGAGTGCGGCCATGATCGGCAAACCAGTCAAGCACTGCGGGCGCGAAGTCCGCCGCCGTCCACAACATTATTGGTCGTTTTGTGGCTGTTGGCGGCGTCTTAAACGCTCGCTGAGTGCCTGACGGGCAACCTCGCGCAACACCGCCGCCCAGTCGATTGCCCATGTTGGCTGCGCCCAATCACCATGTACTCGCAGTGGAATCTCAAGCCCAGCCAAATCAACACGATTAGATTCAAGTGCTTCCTGGGTTAGGGTGGCATGAAGACGCACATCAAGTGATCGGTCGGGCACTGCAACCTGTCCGCTGCCAGTGATTTCAACATAGGTTGATTGCGCCTGAATACGCTCGGTGACAAAGATGCCATTGGTTGCCACGGCAGCAATATCAATACGATCAAATTGGGCGAAGGTCAGGGTTGGATCAAACTGCACAAGCCGTGAATTGCTCTTCGGCAGCAGCGCATCGAGTGCTCGCGGCAGCACCTGCACCGCATCGAGCTGAAGACTGAGCTGACCTGCCAGGGTGCGCTCAAGCTGCTCGCGGGTTAGCCCTTGACCATTCAGTGCTAAATCTAGCTGTGCAGTGCCAGCCAGCGGGGCGGGCGGATTTTCTAATGCCTCAAACAGCGGCACCAACGCCACCTCGGTGGCGGTTGCATAAAATTCAAGCGCGGCGGGCTGATCGAGACGGTGATGTAGTAACGCTGTCGCGGTGAATTGTCCCTGATAAAACTCAGGGCTTTGCAGTTGCACGCGCAAGGTCGGTGTCTCATCGGCAGCCGCCTGATTCCAAAGCACAACACCCTGTGCTGCAACCGTGGCGGCATCTAAATGCAGCGGATCAATGCGCAGTGTGTGCTGGGCTGGTTGATATAGCATGTCGCCGCTAATCGCGGCAGTTGCCGTCCAGTCTGCTGCGGGACGCTGCAAAATCACCGTGCCTTGGAGAGTGCCTTGCTGATAATTGGGCGGCTGCCAGTTCAAAACCGTGTGCGGAACCATCAGATACGCCGCTTGCTCTGAATCGGGAGGAGGCGGAAAAATCTCGAGGTCAAACAGCTCTAAGCGACTAATTTTCAAAATTTTATTTAGAAAAAACGGCTTGAGCGGCGTATCCAGCTTGACCTGAGCAGCGCGCAGCGGAGTCGCGCCATCGGGAAGATGCAGCACCACCCCGTCGAGAGTTAGCTGGGAGCGCGGCAATAACTGCCAGCCATCGATATGCTCGATGGTCACCTGATAGTGTGGTGGATCACTCAAGGTGCGCATCAAGTGATGATGCATCCACTGCGAATCCAGCCACTGCGGAGCAGACCACAGCACCAGCACAGCCAACAGCAAAAGTGCAAATGCGACGCGGATGAGCGATTTAACAAACATACCGTTGATCAGCGCAAGTGGAGCGGGTGATGGGAATCGAACCCACGCCATCAGCTTGGGAAGCTGAGGTTCTACCATTGAACTACACCCGCAGTTGGGATCTAGGGTATTGATATCCCCTAGGACGACGACGATCATAACCAAATCCAGCGGCGGCGGCAAGTTGAATATTAAAATAAAACACATGTATTCTTATTGCTGCATGACCAACAGCAACGCTTCGCTGTTTTTGTCGCTGATTTTTCAACACATCAACTGGCGCGATGTGTTTTAATAGCGATGGGCATATCGTATAAAAACAGCCTACCAAATTGGGTTAATTTATAAACTATACCGTTGTTTTTTCAGTGGATAGAAAGCCATGGTGATTGAATGGGATCGTTATCCTTGTGAGTCGTTGTATGATGAGCTGTTGGCAGCGCCTGGTCAGCCGCGAGCGGTGACTGCGGCGCTGCTTGCTGATTTGGCCGCTTTGGGGCCGGAGGAATTGGCCATCCGTCAGGAGGCCGCTGAGGTCTCGATTAAAGAAATGGGGATTACCTTTACGGTGTATTCCGAGGAAGGTGGGGCGATTGATCGCGCCTGGCCGTTTGATGTGATCCCGCGGGTGATTGCCCAAAGCGAATGGGAACGGGTGGCGGCGGGGCTAAAACAGCGCGTGCAGGCATTGAATCGCTTCATTGATGATCTATACCACGATCAGAAAGTCATCAAAGACGGTGTGTTTCCTAAAGAATTGCTCGAACACTCGGTCAATTTTCGCCCGCAGTGTGTTGGGATCGATCCACCGTTTGGGGTGTGGGCGCATATCTGTGGCTCGGATCTGGTGCGCGATGGCGATGGCACGATTTATGTACTCGAAGACAATCTGCGGGTGCCATCTGGTGTCTCCTACATGCTCGAAAATCGCATGGTCACCAAGCGCGTGTTGCCGGAATTGTTTGAGCACTACACTCCGTTTCCGGTGGATGATTATCCTTCGCAGTTGTTTGATACTTTAGCGGCATTGTCACCGCGTCCAGCGGATTATCCCGGTGTGGTGGTGTTGACCCCCGGAATTTATAATTCCGCCTATTTTGAACACGCTTATCTAGCGCAACAGATGGGTGCCGTGTTGGTCGAGGGGCGCGATCTATTCGTCGATGATGACGATTGCTGCTATATGCGCACTGTTGACGGGCTAGAGCGGGTCGATGTGATTTATCGACGCATTGACGATGTATTTCTTGATCCTGAGTCCTTTCGCCCTGATTCAGCACTGGGTGTGCCCGGGCTGATGCGTGCTTGGAAAGCCGGACATGTGGCATTGGCGAATGCCCCGGGTGCGGGGGTGGCGGATGATAAGGTGGTCTATTCGTTTGTGCCCGAGCTGATTCAGTATTATCTGGCAGAGGCGGCGATTCTACCGAATGTGCCCACTTGGCGCTGTCTGGATCCAGATTCAATGCGTTATGTGTTAGAGCATCTTGCCGAGCTGGTGGTCAAACCTGCCAACGAATCAGGGGGTTATGGGATGTTGGTCGGCCCAGCATCGACCCAAGCCGAACGCGATCAGTTTGCCAGTTTGATTAAAAAAGACCCGCGCAATTATATTGCCCAGCCGACGCTCAATCTTTCCACAGTGCCGACGGTGATTAAGAAAAATGTCGAGCCGCGCCATGTCGATCTGCGCCCGTTTATTTTGTCAGCAGACCGTCAACAAGTCACCACCGGCGGTTTAACACGGGTCGCCTTGCGCAAAGGCTCACTGGTGGTCAACTCATCCCAGGGCGGTGGCAGCAAAGATACCTGGATTGTGCCTGATGATGTCTCACCGACCATGCCCAGCCAGAGCCAAAGTCAAGAGCAGACGGTCACGGAGTTATAGCCATGTTGTCACGGGTTGCAGAAACGATCTATTGGCTGGCGCGTCAGGTGGAACGCGCTGAAAACACAGCACGCATCGTCAGCGTCAACGCCAATCTGTTGCTGGATTTGCCGCGAGGCATTGCCCCGGGCTGGAAACCGCTGATCGACATCACTGGCTCCAACGCGCTGTTTGAAGAACACTATAAAGATTATGGCGAACGCCAAGTCGTGCGCTTTTTGCTCGGCGATCTGCGCCACAGCGGCTCGATTTTGTCAGCGCTTGCCAGCGCCCGCGAGAATTGTCGCACCATTCGTGACATTGTGCCCCGTGAAATCTGGGAGGAAATCAATAGCTTGTATTTATTCGCTGGCGATCATTTATCCAAAGGGCTCACCAAAACTGGGCGCTATGGCTATTTGCGTCAACTCATCGCTGGGGCACAAACCATCGTCGGGCGGCTTGATGGAACGACTTTGCGTGACCAAGGCTATGATTTTCTGCTGCTCGGGCGGCTACTGGAGCGGGCGGATATGAGTTCACGCATTGCTGATGTGCGTTCGGCAACCCTGTTGCCAGAAGCGGATGAGCTGCGTCCGTTTGATACCATTCAGTGGGTGAGTGTGCTTAAATCAATGACTGCCTATCAGATGTACCGCCGCAGTGAGCAGATTCGGGTGCAGCGCGGACCAGTGTTGCGGTTTATTTTTCAAAATACTTTTTTCCCGCGCTCGATTCGCTATTGTCTGGACAATGCACGGGTTAATCTTGAACACTTACCGCGCAATGAAGCAGCATTGCGTGCTTTAAGTCGGCTGGCGCGTACCTTAGACCATGTCGAAGTGACTGAATTAACCCCCGAGGATCTGCATCAATTGGTGGATGATCTACAAGCGGGGATTGCTGAATTACACACTGAGATCGCCGCGACCTGGTTTTTACCGCCACCGGCTGTCTTGGAAACCGCTGCATGATGGAAGCCAGGGTGCTTGATTATTACATCGTGATTCCGGCACGCATCGGCTCGACACGGCTGCCGCGCAAGCCATTGCTTGAGCTTGGTGGATTGCCGCTGATTGCGCATGTGTATCGCAATGCACTGAAATGTCAGGCACGAGAGGTGGTCATTGCCACCGATGATGCTGAGATTGCCGAGGTGGCGCAGCAGTTTGGGGCGCAGGTGGCGATGACTGCAACCACGCATCGCAGTGGCTCGGAACGCATTGCCGAGGTGATTACTCAGCGTGGATGGTTAGATGACACCTGCATTGTCAACCTGCAAGGCGACGAACCGTGCCTGTCGCCCCGGCTGCTCGATCAGGTTGCAACACTGCTCGCCGAGGATGCCAACCTGAATGTGGCAACCCTAGCCAGCCCGATTGACGATCAAGACACACTTTTTGACCCCAATGTGGTCAAGGTCGTCACCAATGCCCAACAGGACGCGCTGTATTTTTCGCGGGCACCGATTCCCTGGCACCGCGACACTGCACCCGCCGCCGAGC
>SKYD01000250.1 GCA_007128075.1 Thiorhodovibrio sp. | reverse complement strand
CTCCGATTTATCGGCAATTGCGCATCATGCTGCTCATTGGGACTGTGTTGCTGATCGTCAGTTTGAGCATTCTCTATCCGCTCGCCAATGGCTTGATTCGCCCGCTGACCCGCTTTGGTCAGGAGCTTTCAGCCATCAGCCACAGCCTTGATCTGACGCAGCGGGTTTCGATCCCCAATAACCGTGAGATGGCACAGTTAGCCCACCAGACCAATCGCCTGCTCGAACGGCTGATGACCGCGATCAAGCGCATCGAGACGGCATCGACTGAGCTGAATGCAAATGCACAGCGACTGGCACAAACCGCCGGTTTGGTGGATCGTCGCCACCAACAGCAGCTCGATGTTGAGCACAGCATGGCAGCGGCGGTTGAGCAGATGTCATCTTCGGTTGCCGAGATTACCTCGACCATGGAAGAGCTGTCGGCATCGTCCTCACAGATTGCCGATCATTCACAATCGGTCGTTGATGCCGCAAATCTGACTTTGGACAAAACCAATCAAGGAGTGGTGGCGATGGAGCAGCTTCATGCCCAGATGGAGTGTATCCACCATGACAATCAGCAAAATTTAACTGAAATCACTGCACTGGGTGCCAAATCCAAGCAAATCAGCAAAGTGATGGCACTGATCAACACCTTGGCCGATCAAACACGGTTGATTGCCTTTAATGCCGCGCTGGAGGCCTCCAGTGCTGGCGATGCCGGGCGGCGCTTTGCTGTGGTGGCGGGGGAGATTCGGCGGTTGGCCGATAGCGTCACCGATTCAACCAAAGAGATCGAGACCCACACCCAAGAGATTCAGGATGCGATTGAGCGTCTGGTGGTGACTTCCGAGAAAGGTGCTGAGTCCATCGCCAACGGCATGACCAGCAGTGCAGAAACGGCGGCGCGGCTGTTTAATGACCAATTACAGGCGGCGACTCAAACCAGCAACGCGGCAAAACATATCTCGCTCTCAACCCAACAGCAAAAAGTGGCAAGCAATCAAGTCGTGATCGCGCTGAGAGATATTTCCAATGCCAGCACCCACAATGCCCAATCGGTGCGTGAGATTACTCAAATTAGCGAGGATATGGTGGCATTGTCGGCTGGGTTGAGTGCCTTGGTGCAGGAATTTCACCGTTGAGGTCAAAAAAACCAGTAATCTCAGGGGCTTAACAAGCATTGGAAACGGATTGATTTTGATGAAGACGATAGTGCATATAAACAATAAACCCGGACAGAGTGTGCTGCACATCATCAATTCGAATACGAAAGTCGCTTTCGCGCATGAAAAAGCTGCCAAGGATGCGTTCAGCTTTGGGGTAATACAGTGCCAATTCTGGCCAGAAGAAAAAGTTGACCAGACGCTGGGCGCGATGATCCAGCGCGTCATAAAAGGCTTCGAGATCGATGAGCGCGAACAGGTGCTGGTGTTGCGGATAGGTTTTAAGCCGTTCTAAGAGTTGATAAGAGGCAACAGCCAGTTCCAGTAGGATGGGATTGCTGGTTTGGCGGTTGCGCAGCACATGGATGCGTCCGGCAATGTTTTGAATACCAAATTTAAAATAACGCTCTTCGGGACAATAGAGCGTGAGCTCATTAATGGCATAGCCTTGCCAATGGTCGTGAATTTTCCAGTGATCTTGGGCAATAAAATAATCAAAGCCTTTTTTGACAACAGCCAACCAGCGCTCATTGCCGGTCAAGCCATAGAGACGCAGCAACGCAAAAGCAACTTCGCCGTCGTAATAGATAACACGAAAAGCTTCTTTGAGGCTCAGGTCGCTGCGGTTGAGAATGTGGTAAAACTGACCAGTTTGTGGATTTTGCATGTGTTCGATGCCAGCAGCCAAGCGTTCCATCAACGGCAAGTGCTGGGTATCCTGGGTCAGTTGAGTGTATTTGACGAGTGCCAACAGACAGATACCAGAGCCACCGAGGCGGATTTCTTCCCCGTCCACGACATAGGCTAGGGTTTGGCCACTGTCTAAGGTGTAGTCTTTGACCAATTCTGTCAGGGCATACTGTAACGCACTGTCGATGGCTTGTTTGACCGACTCATGCGCGGTGACTTCCCAAGCCTCAAGCATGCTATAGAGCGTCCCCATGTGCCGCAGGGAATTGTATTGGTTCAGGATACGATGAAAGCAGGGGTTAATGCCGTAGACAAAACGACCGCTTGGCGTGACCTGGGCAGCGAGATGAAGGCTGGCCTGACGGATCAGGGTGCGGCACAGATTTTCATCTAACGGGGTTTGGCGAATCCCCTGTTGCATCCCAGTGCTGTGCAGACGATGGGTGTGACCATGTTCGTCGATCAATAGACCTTCACTGCTGAAAGTGTAAACAATTTGATCGTCAGCAGTGTTGATTTCCAGTTGCTGACCATAGCGGTGTTTGGCATAGCGAGCAAAGGTGGCTTCATCCCAATGGCATTTTTTTTCTCGCGCATTGCTGTGCCAGATGCTATGCGCGTTCAGTTCTTGCTCTAAAAAGATGAACTCGGCTGCTGAATCCAGTGCCAGATGACAACGAAAAAAATTCGCTTGGTGTTGACTGAGGTCTTGTTTTAGCTGCCCCCAAGTGCTGGACTGCCAATCGACTGCCCAATCGACTTTCAGCCAGCGAACTTTCATAGGGTCACGCTTCAGGCGTTTTTTAATCTGTGATTCTAACTTGTCGAGTGCCTGGGCGGGTGGTTGACCATTGTGATGCACAATGTTTGCACGCTTGCGACCGTCACTAAAAGAAACCACCAACAGGCACGGTTGATCAGGCGCTTGCTCAGTCAACGCCTGACGCGCTCGCTGCAAGTATTTTTTAAGACTGGGCAACGCCTCTCGTGCTGGCTGCTGAGATTGACCAGGCTGCAAAAGACGGCGCGTGATTTGTTGGCGTTTTTGTTGCGCTTGATTTGCCCGCCGTGCCAGATTGAGGCTGGCGTGTCGTTTTTTACTCATGTCTTAAAAACACTTAAAGTTAACCTTTCCTACTCGCCCGTTTGCGTTCGTGTTCTTTTAACAAACGCTTGCGGATGCGAATGGCAGCCGGGGTGATCTCGACCAATTCATCTTCCTCGATGAATTCCAGTGCCTGTTCCAAGGAGAAGCGAATTGGCGGAGTCAGCAGAATATTCTCATCAGAGCCAGCGGCGCGGATGTTGGTCAGTTGCTTGGCCTTGAGCGGGTTGACCACCAAGTCATTGTCGCGTGAATGAATGCCCACCACCTGACCTTCATAGACCTCCTCGCCAGGGGTCACCAGCAGCCGCCCGCGCTCTTGCAGATTAAACAGCGCGTAGCCGAGCACCTTGCCTTGGCTGTTGGCAATCATCGCCCCATTGCGACGCGGGGCAATGCCGCCTAGATTCGCTGGGCCATAATGG
>SKYD01000092.1 GCA_007128075.1 Thiorhodovibrio sp. | reverse complement strand
TCGGGATGTCAAGATTTATCGGGAAAAGGGTGTCGTTAGCCATGGGGTGCCTCTCAGAAGGTTAGATCTAATTTATTGTTCTTATTATAAAATAAATCCACGGAAAATCCTAGAGAGCCTTATAGTAGTGGGGGTTCTGGCACAATAGCCGGGCGCTACCTACCTATAGGAAATGGCTCCATCATTCGAGATACCGTCAATAATCTGGAATGGCAACGCTGTGCAGTCGGGCAAACCTGGAACGCAACACAGCGCTTTTGCAGTGGGCAGGCATCAGTTTTCTCACATGGTAACGCTAGGGAACTAACAGCACCTGGCAGTTTTCGTGTACCAAGGAGCGCCGAATTAAGTACACTGATTTATTGCTCAGATACCAGAATATTTGGACAGCGATGCAACTCAGGAGTCACAAGACCGACGATTATAACTGAGGCGTTTCCAAATACTCCGTCTGCAGTTTTTTGGACAGGGACAGAGCAAAGAAGGCTTCTTAATAGATGGCATTTGTTCGTAGATTTTCGTTTGGGGAGAGCTGGTCGTTCAATGTGGGCGAGCAATCTCAATCATGTGCGACTAGTTCGTAGAGCAGAGTGAGCCTAAGCTCAGCGCGACGGGGTATTCACCCCGTCGCAATGTTTGGATGGGCAGTGATTAGCATTGATTTGCAAGTCCGTTGAAAGATAACGGACGGGACACATGCCCTGTCTAGCACCCTTAGATTTTCCTATGGGGGCTTTTTTGCGCACAATGTGCGCCAGAATAAGCGCCGAAGCGGCTTAATCCTGAAACTGCAACGCCGCCAGGCGGGCATACAGCCCCCCGTCGCGCAATAAGCTCTCGTGGGTGCCGCTGGCGACAATGCGCCCTTGGTCAAGCACCAAAATACGATCCGCATTGCGCACCGTGGCTAAGCGATGGGCAATGACCAAGCTGGTGCGCTCTTGCATTAAATGTTCTAGGGCATCTTGCACCAAACGCTCGCTTTCGGCATCCAGCGCACTGGTTGCCTCATCAAGCAGCAACAGCCGTGGATTGCGCAGCATGGCGCGGGCAATGGCGATGCGCTGGCGCTCTCCACCCGACAGCCGCACCCCGCGCTCGCCGAGATAGGTGTGAAAGCCCTCGGGCAGTCGCTCGATAAACGCGGTGGCGTGGGCGGCAGCGGCGGCTCTGCGCACCGCGACATCGCTGGCAGTGACCAGACCATAGCGGATATTTTCATAAGCACTGGCACCGAAAATCACCGGCTCCTGTGGCACCAGCGCAATCTGCGCCCGTAGCGCCAGCAGATCGAGACGGCGGATGTCGCGCCCATCAAAACGAATCAGCCCCCGAGTGGGATCATAAAAACGCAGCAGTAATTGAAACAGCGTCGATTTGCCCGCCCCCGACGGACCGACCAATGCCACCCGCTCACCAGGTCGAATCTTGAGATTCAACTCACTGAGTGATGGCTGCTCAGGACGGCTTGGATAGCAAAACTCGACCTGTTGAAATTCAAGCTGCCCTTGCGGGGGCTGGATCAGCGGCAGTGAGCGATCTTCGGTAATGGGGATCGCCGGCGCGATCTGTAGCAACTCCAAGAGCCGTTCGCTGGCTCCGGCTCCGCGCAATAATTGCCCGGCCAGTTCACTGAGTGAGCTGACTGAGCCTGCCAACAACACTGCATAAAACAGAAACGCCGAAAGCTCACCGCCGGTGAGTGTGCCCTCCAGCACCCGCCGTCCGCCAACCCACAGCACTGTGCCAATGGCACCAAAAGTCAGCACGGTGGCAAGCCCTGATAACACCGCGCTGGCACTGGAACGCGCACAGGCAACCTGAAACGCCGATTCAACCTGCGCCCGATAGCGTGCGCTATCCATCGCCTGATGATTGAACGCCTGCACGGTGCGAATGCCATGCACCGCTTCGTCCACATAGGCCCCGACATCGGCGATACGATCCTGACTGACACGCGACAGCCGCCGCACCCGTGCCCCGAGCAGCCAACTGGGCACGATCACCAGCGGCACCCCACCGAGCACCAGCGCAGTCAGCGTTGGGCTAGTAATCGCCAGCATGGCAATTCCGCCAATGATGATCAACACACTGCGCAGCGCCATCGCCAGCGTCGAGCCAACCACCACCTGCAACAGCGCGGTGTCGCTGGTCAGCCGTGAAATGATCTCACCCGCCCGCACCTGCTCAAAAAAGCCGATGTCCAGATGCAGCACTTTGTCAAACACTGCTTGGCGAATATCGGCGACCACGCGCTCACCAATCCAGTTGAGCCAATAGCTCCGCGCCATGATCGCCAACGCGGTCAGCGCGACAATGGCAATAAAAAAGCTCAGTGCCTGATTGAGTGCTGTCATCGAGCCAGTGCTCAGCCCGGTATCAACGACGGTGCGAATGACTTGACCAAAGGCGAGCACCGAGCCGGCACCAAAAAACAGTGCCAGCAGTGCCAAACCCCATTGCAAAAGATAAGGACGATTAAAACGCCACAGCACCCGCAGCGCACCGAGTTTGCGGGCACGCGGGCGGTTGGGCAGAGTTGATTGATGACGCATCAGTGCAGGAAAGCGGGCGGTGCTGAGTTAGCCCAGCAAACCGCCACAATAGGTTTTATCGCTAGGCGTTTTCTAACACCCGAGCGGACTCAGGCTTTTTTTGGGTTGCCGCCATCTGCTCTTCAGTCATTTGCTGATCCCCGCCACCGCAGACCTTAAAATTGACTGTGACTGGCTTTTCTTCCGGCAACTGCTCACAGCCACCGCCACAGGCTTTGGGGGCTGCTCCAGTCACACCCACTGCGGGTCGCTTGGCGGGCGGGGCCTTCTTCCAGGCGTTGTGATCCGGCTCGACGATCTTGGATTTGGATTTGTCGTAGTCGAAGCGGATCAGCTTCTTAAACAACGGTCCCCAATAGTTCTGCTGGCCGAGCTGATAGAAGCGGCGTTCTAGGGCACTCTTGAAGAACGCCTTGATGCAGCCGATTAGATACTTACGGCGGAAGGGATCGCGCACCCAGGGGTACTGGAACAGCATCCGCTTCATGTAAAAGCGTCGATAATTCGCCATGACCCCGTCGAGCAGCTCGGCGCGGTCGATGGTGTCGGGCTTCATGATCGGCGAGACAAAGTTGTATTTGGAGTAGTCGAACACCTCGACCTTGTCGCCCATCTCAGTGAACATGTCCGAGAACGGCCAGGGGGTGTACATCGACCAGTTGGCCATGTCCGCGCCCCAGTCCATCACATATTGATAGGTTTCTTCGAGTGTCTCGCGGGTTTCATTTTCCAGCCCGACGATGAACTGTGCCTCGGTGACGATGCCATTTTGCTGCAACAGTTGCACCGCACGCTTGTTCTGCTCGATGGTGGTCTCCT
>SKYD01000117.1 GCA_007128075.1 Thiorhodovibrio sp. | reverse complement strand
TTGGCGATGAGCACATTCTCGCGGATGCTGGCACTAAATAGATAGGTCTGTTGTGAAACCAGCGCAATCTGCGTGCGCACCATCTCGCCAGGATAATCGGCCAGCGGCACCTCGCCCAGCCAAATCTGCCCCTGATCAGGCATCCAAAAGCGCAACAACAGATGAAACAAGGTGCTTTTGCCCGAACCCGTCGACCCGACAATCGCCAGCCGCTTGCCCACCGGCAGCTCAAGATCAATGTCAACCAGGGTCGGATGACTGGCATTGGGATAGCGAAAACCAAGCTGCTGCATGCGCAGACTTGGTTTAGCAGGTGGCGGTGGCGCAGTGAGCGGCTCGGACACTGCTGGCGGGCTATCAACAATTGCAAACAGCCGCCGAGCGGCAGTCAACACCCCCGCGAGATGTTGAAATGCCAACGGCAAAGGAGCAACAGCCTCGAAACTTGCCAGCGCCAGCAGTGCCAACATCGCCAACTGTGGCGGGGCAAGTTGACCCTCATGCACCAGCGGAATCCCAAGCCACAGCATCCCCCACAGTGCCAGATGAGCGCTCAAACTCACCCCGCCTTGGGCAATGCCTGCAATTTTGCTCTGTCGATCCTGGGCCTCGACAAGCTGAGCACTGAGCCGATGCAGATGACGGGCGTGGGTTTCAGCAGCACCAAACACCAACAATTCGGATAAACCCTGGGTGCCATCAATGGCTGCCTGACGCAACGCCGCCTCGGTTTCCACAACCTGCTGTGCTGGCTGGCTGCCGAGCCAGCGCGTGAGCAGCGGCAACAGCCCGCCCGCAATCACCAACAGCACCAGCAGCACCAAAGCGAGCGTCAGATCATACCACGCGGTGAACACAAAAAAGGCGGCACTTGCCACCACTGCCACCAGCACCGGCACCAGTACCCGCACATAGAAATGGTCTAAGGCATCGATGTCGGAGCGGATACGGCTGAAAAGATCGGCGCTATGAAACTGTTGCAGCCGCGCTGGGGCCAATGGCTCCAGATGCTGATAAAACCACACCCGCAGACCGGCTAACTGGCGCAGCGTGGCTTCGTGGGTGACTAACCGCTCAGCATAGCGCCCGCCGGTGCGCATGATGGCAGCCGCCCGAATCAACGCCGCTGGTGTGAAATAATTGAGCGCGACCCCCGCCGCCCCCGCCACTGCCATCGCGGTGATAAACCAGCCTGAAACTGCCAACAGCGTGACATTGGCAAGCATGGTCAACAGGGCAACAGCAAACCCACCGGCGATCCAGTGTTGATAGGGGCGAAAGAGCTGCCAAAGCCGCCAGAGTTCGTTCATAACAAATAATCAGCAAACATTCACAATCCAATCTTTGTCAACCTGAGCTAACCGATTGTCGTTTGTCCAAAACTGATCGCAACCTAGATGGTTGGCACATGCAAGATGAATCGCATCAGGCGTTTTGATTCCTACTAGACGGTAGTCTATAGCAGAAAGCATAACGCTATCGTTAATTCCAGCTACTTGAAATTGGTCAAGAAAGCTTTGGTAACGAGCAATCAATTCAGCATTATTGTCTTTTTTTGGTTTGACCATGACTTCTAATGCAGTTAATGAAGACACAACAAAGTTTGAATCGGCATGTTGTTCAATTTTTTGCAGCAATTTTGGATAATACTCAGGGTGCTTTTCCACTAAATAAATGACCAAACAACTATCGAGGTAAATTGTTGGCATTTAATCGTTCCAAGCATTTCGATTATTTTGGATTTGCAAATCTAATTGTTGACCATCGCTCGCTGTCGCCTTGATAAACTTTTCTGTTTTTAATAATTGCAGCAGAGCTTGCCCTGTGGTCTGGCTGGCTTGCGCTGAGACAGGATCAGGCAGAATCGTGATATAAGCCTTGATATGATGATCCAAGCGGTATGGCTCATTAAATGTTACAAACCCGCTTTGTGTTATTTCTGCTTCAAGTGTTTTGAGTGCCATGACCAATTTCCACCATTCGTCGATAATAGCCATCTTGGGTGACCAGCTCTTCATGTCGCCCTTGTTCAGCCACCTGCCCATTTGCAAGCACGATGATGCGATCGGCCTGACGCACGGTTGCCAGCCGATGGGCAATGATCAACAGCGTGCGCCCCTGTGCCAGTTCATCAATGCCGGTCTGAACCAACGCCTCGCTGGCAGGATCAAGACTTGCAGTCGCTTCATCCAGAATCACCAGCCGCGCTTGGCGCAAAAAGGCACGCGCTAGCGCAATGCGCTGAATCTGCCCACCAGACAGCCCCGCGCCGCGCTCGCCAACCTGGGTATCATAACCCTGTGGTAAGCGGTCGATGAACTCATCAGCACGGGCGCGCTTGGCGGCAAGTGCGACGGCATCGAGCGAAGCGCCCGGGATGCCTAAACGGATATTATCAAGCAGCGTCCCCTGAAAAAGCTGTGGGCGTTGCGGGAGCCAAGCAAGCTGACGGCGCCAGTCATTAATCTCTAATTCAGTTAGCGGCTGATCGTTGACCAAAATCTGTCCGCTGTCGGGACGGATAAATCCCAGCAACAACTGTGCAATGGTGCTTTTTCCCGAGCCACTGGGGCCAATCAAGGCGATACGCTCATTCGGTGGCAGCTCAAAGCTCACGCCCGCCAATGCCAGCCGACCTGGTTCATAGGCAAACTGCACCTGATCAAAACGGATATGCAGTGCATCGGTTGCTGATAAACGCTGCGGGGTGGTGACCGTCGGCGGTAACGGGGTTTGCAGAATGGTCAGCAGCCGATTGGCCGCCGCCACCGCCTCCATGCGTCCGTGATAATGGCTGCCGAGATTGCGCAACGGCAGATAAAATTCCGGTGCCAATAGCAGGATAAAAAAGCCGCTTAAAAAGCTGATCTCTGGCGGATGGAACAGAGCCGGCAGCGGTAAATTAACCTGATAAAGCCGAAAACCGATAAACACCGCGACGATGGCAATGCCGATGGTGGCGAAAAATTCAAGCACTGCCGAGGTTAAAAAGGCAACGCGCAATACCGCCATCGTGGTCTGGCGATAGTCATCCGAAATCTGGGCGATGACCTGCGCCTCGCGGCGGCTGGCATTAAATAATTTAAGTGTGGTTAGCCCTTGAATGGTATCGAGAAAATGCGCCCCCATCCGTGCTAAAGTTTGCCATTGCTGTTGATTAAGTGCCTCGACACGCTGCCCGATCAGGATCATAAACACCGGAATCAAGGGCGCGGTCAGCAGCATCACCAGCCCTGAGAGCCAATCAATCGGCAGCACCACCAGCACAATCGCCAGCGGCAGCAGGGCAGTCAGCGTCATCGCTGGCAAAAAGCGGGCATAATAGCCCTCCAATGACTCAATGCCCTTGATCAAATCTTCGGCCAATGCCCCGCTGTGTTGCCCGGCAAGCCAAGCGGGGCCTGCTGCCTGAATGTG
>SKYD01000251.1 GCA_007128075.1 Thiorhodovibrio sp. | reverse complement strand
TATTGGGGCGTACAGCGGTTGATGAAAAAAGACGATGCTGTTGAACAGGAACCTGAGGCAACACCCACGCCCGCTTAATCGTGTTCGATCATCGGGCACATAGATCCTCGGTCGCTGTGGCACGCGCCGCAGCGACGCGTTTGATTGAAGGATACTCACAAAATGACGAAGAGTAGCCAACCCGCCGCTGAAACAGCGGTGAGCGGATTAACGACCGAACAGCGCCACATAGAGGCTGATCGGCTCGTGCGCAATTACAGCTTGGGCGGCACAGCGGTCGGCCTGATTCCCATCCCATTCGTGGATATGGCGGGTCTGGTGGCGATCCAGCTCAAGATGCTGCATGCCCTTGCCCGCGTCTATGGCATCGATTTTCGTGCTGATCTGGGGCGCTCGGCGCTGGCCAGTCTACTCGGTGGTGTGCTGCCCTCAACCATGGTGGCTCCCAGTTTGGTCGCCAGTCTAAGCAAACTGATTCCTGGTGTCGGGCAAATTCTTGGCGCAGGTACCCAGGTGGTGGTTGGTGGTGCGGTGACCTATGCGGTCGGCAAGGTCTTTATGCTGCATTTCGCCTCTGGCGGCACCCTGCTAACCTTCGACCCCGAGACCATGCGCGATTACTTCGAACAACAGATCGAAGTCGGCAAAGAAAAAGTTCAGCAGGCCCGTCAGGCTAAAGCATCAGCATCCCCGGCACCGACAACGAGCAGCCAAAGCAAGACCCCGATATCCGCGCCCTAAAAGGCATTAATGCCGCTTGTGGATCAGCGCGGTTGCCAGCGGTCGAGCACGGAAAGGTAGCGGTCGCCACCGCGTTAATCCGCGCCGTCGTGATGGAAATCGGACGGGGCGTAGTGCGGTTGAGGTCTTTATTTGCGCAGGCTGTTCCAGCGCATCGACCTCTTTGTGGATATAGATGCCGTTGATGGCGGAGATCAAATTAAAGCCATTATTAAGCACGAGGGAGCTGGCGAGACCGAACACGCCGGTTAGACCGCCTAAAATGCAAACGCTGTTGGGAAACAGGATCAGTTTGAAACTGCGGTCAATGTTTTTATGCAGCACCTGGGTGGCTTGGAACAAATAATCGAATTTTTCCAGATTGCCGTCCATGAACACAATATCTGCGACATCGATGGCCAAGGTTGAGGCACCCTGTAATGACACCCCGATGTCGGCCAGCGATAAGGCGGCGGAATCATTGATGCCATCACCCACCATCATGACTTTTTTGCCTTCGGCTTGCAGCAATCTGACATAGTCGGCTTTTTCATGTGGCAACACGCCGGCAAAATAGCGATCAATGCACAGTTGTTTGGCTAGTTCTCTGGTTGGCGCATCATGATCGCCGGAAATCAAGACGATTTCCTTGATGCCTTGGGCATGTAGGTGCTGCATGACTTGCACCGCCTCGGGGCGCACCTGAGCCTGTAATTCAATCAAGCCGGCGATTTGTTGATCAATCGCAATCAAGATCGCGCTGTTCCCCCGTGCCCGACTGGCATCTAGGGCGGCGGCGATTTCGGTGGTCAACGCAATCGTTTCCTGCTCCATGTAGCGTGCGCTGCCCACCTTGATGTGCCGGTGCTCAATCACGACTTCAATGCCATAGCCGACATAGTATTTTGATTCATCATGCGGCATGAGGGATAAATGCGCGTCCTCGGCTTGGCGTAAGATTGCTTTGGCGATGGGATGCGAGAATTTTTGCTCGGCAGTGGCGGTATAGCGCAATAAGGTATCTGGTGAGTAACGCGCTGCATCGGCGGAGACAATCGCCACGACTGTCGGAATGTCGTGCGTCAGAGTGCCGGTTTTATCAAACAGCACCACATCGATGTCGTGCAGGAGTTCGAACACGCGGCTGTCTTTAATCAAGACCCCATGTTTCGCCGCTCGACCTAAAATCCCCAATAACGCAATCGGAGCGGATACGCGGATGCCGGTGCCATAATCGGCGTTAATAATCGCCAACATGCCGCCACTGCCAGCGGTGAAAAAGCCTAAGGTTCCAAGTCCCAATGTTGGCAACACCATGCGATCCGCAATTTTTTCGCCCTTTGACTGTAAATCGACCTTAAATTCTGCCGCATCATTGATGATGGCTAAAATTTGCGCCGCCACGGTCTCTTGACCGGTCTTGAGCACTTCAATATGCAATTTGCCCGCGACCAGGACGGTGGTCGCAAAGGCCTCATCACCACTCTGTTTTTCGACCGGCGCGGCTTCACCCGTTAGGCTGTGCTGATCGACCATCGCCATGCCATGCACAATCGTGCCATCGACTGGCACCTGTTCACCGGTATTGACAACAATCACATCGCCCTTTTGCAGCTTGCTGATCTCAACTTCGATTTCCTGTCCGTCTACTAACAGCCACGCCTTTTGACGATGCAAACCAAAAATATCAGTAATGTATTTTTTGGAGCGATGACGGGTTTTTTCCAGCAATAAATCGGCGATGTCCAGGACCCAGACCATGAACCCGGCGGCGGCCACTTGACCAAACCCGACGCATAATGTGATCACGGTGGCATCGAGAATATCGACCTTGAGTTGTTTGTCCTTAAAGATGGAGATGCTCGCCTCTTTATAGATTTGACCCGCTAGATAGCCGATGGCGATTAAACTCACCGGCACTAAGATCGGCACAGCGAACTGCGCGACAATGCTTAGACCGGTGACTCCAGTGGTGGTGGCAAACAGATAAGGGGAACGCCCGCCGTCAACAGCAGCGGAAGGTTCGCCAACTTCTGCCAGCTCGGTTTCCTTGGGTGCGGTGACCACGAGGGCTTGCCGTGCGGTCGTCAACAGCTTGGCGCGTTGCGTGAGTTTGCCAAAGGGGACATTGGCGAGCCCTGCGCCCGCCGCCAGTAATAAGATGGGTGTGACATGGATCATCGGAGCGGTCTCCTAAATAGGTTGCTGTGGAGTCAATCATTGATTTAGAGTATCACAAATTACATTGTCAATCGACTTGACGCATTGTATTTTGATGTGCCAATATGGAAATGTGACAAATTTATGACAGACTCCACCAGTTTGGAGTTTGTAGGATTCAGTCCCCGATAAAGGACTTTTGCATGAACATTCTTATCCTTGGAGTCAACGGCTTCATCGGCCACCATCTGTCCCGCCGTATCTTGGAAGCAACCGACTGGCGCGTCTTCGGCATGGATCGCGACAGCCACCGGGTCGAGGCGCTGGACAAACACCCCAGGTTTCGCTTCCACCAAGGCGACATCACCCAACAGAGGGACTGGATTGAGCGTCATGTCCGCAAGTGTGATGTAGTGTTGCCGTTGGCGGCAATTGCCACCCCCGCCACCTATGTCCAAGATCCTTTAGCGGTTTTCGAGCTGGATTTTGAGGCCAACCTGCCCATCATTCGCGCCTGCGTCCGGCATCGTACCCGGGT
>SKYD01000047.1 GCA_007128075.1 Thiorhodovibrio sp. | reverse complement strand
ACCGCCAGCAGCAAGGCGCAGCCAGTGAGGGTGTTAAAGAATTGAGTCCGGGTCATCGGTTCATTGTGTTTATTGATGGTTCAGAACAGCACAATAACATGTTTGTTCGCCAACACCAAATGATAACACAATTTGAGCTGTGCTGATTATACGCGGTGATTATCAATCAATCGCGTAGTGCCCAGATATGCAGCAGCAAGCACGATCAGTGGTTGCTGGGGTATGGAGGGCAATGCCAGTGTCTCAGCACAGCGCACACTCAGATAATCGACTGTGAAACCTTGTGCAGTTAACGATGCGCAGGCATCTTGCTCGGCAGCAGCAATTGGGGTGCCGTTCTCAAGTGCCGTGGCAAGCTGTTTAAGACTGCGCTGTAAAGCGGGGGCGCACTGGCGCTCGTCGGCACTGAGATAAGCATTGCGCGAACTCAGCGCCAGCCCATCGGGTTCACGAACAATCGGGGCACCCAAAATCCGAATCGGAAAATTAAGATCAGTCACCAAGCGGCGGATCATCAGCAATTGCTGATAGTCTTTCTCGCCAAACACGGCAACATCTGGCGTGATGATATGAAACAATTTGGTGACGACAGTGGCGACCCCATCAAAAAATCCTGGGCGGCTGGCACCGCATAACATATCCGCCAAGCCTGGAACATGCACCCGCGTGTGCTGATCGCGCCCTTCGGGGTAAAGTGCCTCGACACTGGGCATAAACAAACAGTCCACATTCAGTGATTCCAACAGCGCGATGTCGCGCTCTAAGGTGCGCGGATAGCGGTCAAAATCTTCATTCGGACCAAATTGCAGCGGATTAACAAATAGGCTCACCACCACCCGATCTGCGTGTTCGAGTGCCAACCGAACCAAGGACAGATGCCCTTCATGCAGTGCGCCCATGGTGGGCACCAAGGCAACACGCAGATTGACCTGTCGCCAGCGGGCAACAGTTTTGCGCATCGGCAATAGGCGTTCAATTATTTCCATACAGTTGATTCAGGGTCACTAGGCAAGTGTGTGTTCCGCCCCTGGGAAGGTGCGTTGTTTAACGGCGGTCACATAATCAGCAATCGCCGCCCCGATGCTCGGCTGACCATTGAGAAAATTGCGACTAAAGCGCGGCGATTGATCGGCAGAAATACCAAGCAAATCATACAGCACCAGAACCTGACCATCACAGCCATTGCCTGCCCCGATGCCGATGGTGGGGATGGTCAGGGTTTGGCTGAGCATCGTGGCAAGGGCGGCGGGGATGCATTCCAGCACCACCAAACTCGCCCCTGCCGCTTGCAGCGCCAGCGCATCGTTGCGAATGCGTTCAGCATCCGCCTCCGCCCGCCCCTGATAACGATAGCCGCCCAACTGATGAACCGATTGTGGCAACAGCCCCAGATGGGCGCACACTGGAACGCCAAAGCGAGTCAACTCCGACACGATAGAGCACAGATCTGCCCCGCCTTCGAGCTTGACCATCTGCGCCCCGCCTTCACCGAGTAAGCGCTGTGCAGCAGCCAGTGCCGCTGCAGGTGTGGTGTAGCTTAAAAATGGCAGGTCGGCGACAATCAATGCCTGTTGGGTGCCACGAGCAACACAGCGCGTATGATACACCATGTCATCGAGTGTCACCGATAGCGTGGTATTGTGTCCTTGCAGCACCATACCTAATGAGTCGCCAACCAATATGAGATCGACCCCAGCGGCATCCACCAGCCGCGCAAAACTGGCATCGTAGCAAGTCAGTGCGGCAATTGGCTCACCTGCTTGCTTCATGCGGGCAAAGGTGATCAATGAGCGTGGGGTGTGGTTCATCACGACAATCCACGCATCGCTGCAATTCCTTGCGCACCATGCGCCCAGGCGGTGGCAAGATCCTCTGGACCTAATCCGCCCAAGGCATAGACCGGCAAAATCGCTTGTGCAGTCAGATGCGCAAAGGACTCCCAGCCCAAGGCGGGCTGATCGGGATGGGTCGCCGTCGGCTGCACTGGCGAGAGCAGGGCATAGTCAAGCCGCAGTGCGCCAGCCCGCTCAAGATCGGCAGCATTGTGGCACGAGGCACCGATCAAAGTGCGCAGCAGCGCATCACGCGAGGACAATTGATGCAAAGCGGCTGTGGTGAGATGCCAGCCCGCAGATGCTGGCAATTGGGGGCTTAATTCGGGGGCGCGATTGAACACCAGTGGAATTTCATGCACAGCACAGCAGTCAGCCACCGCTGCTGCAAGCTGCACATAGGCGGCATCATCCAGAGAATGGGCGCGGAGCTGCACCAACTCAGCGCCCGCCAGCAGTGCCTGTTCAAGCCGGGGGATTAAATCAGTGCTGGAGTCTGGGGTGATGAAATAACAGGCAGGAAGCTGTAAAGCGCGAATCACTGCATGATCTGCGGGTGGGAACTGCGCTGGATCCATCTCAGCAGGAAATTGCCAAGCCAGCGGCTGGTGCTCGCGGCTCTGGGGTGTGCTCTGATAAGCGGTGACGGTATAAACTTTTAAGCGAATGCTACGCTCGGGATAATGGTGTGGCACCTCAATCAGCGGACGCGCAGCGGTGACCTGAATGCCAAGTTCTTCATCCAGTTCGCGCACCAACGCCGCCAGCGCGGTCTCGCCTGGCTCGACCTTGCCACCAGGGAACTCCCACAAGCCGCCGAGGTGGGCATGATCTGGGCGCTGGGCAATTAGCACCCGCCCACTGGCATCATGGATCGCGCCAGCAACCACCAATAAGCTAGGTGCGGTACTCGGCATTGATCCGCACATACTCCGTTGACAGATCGCAGGTCAGCAACCGCGCCTTGGCGGTGCCGCGCCCAAGCTGGACGCGGATCGTCAGCGCATCCTGTGCCATCACCTGTTTTCCGTGTTCCTCACGATAGTCAGCCGCCCGCTCGCCGTTGGCAACAATGCACACCGCATCCAGCCAGATGCTGACCTTGTTAATCTCCAGCGCATCAATCCCTGCTCGCCCGACAGCGGCAAGAATCCGCCCCCAGTTGGGATCAGCGGCATAGAGCGCGGTTTTCACCAAAGGCGACAGCGCAATGGTCTCGGCAACCCGCCGCGCTTCCTCGGCGGTGTCTGCCTCGATGACCTCAACGGTCACCAGCTTGGTCGCGCCTTCACCATCACGGACAATGGCGGTGGCAAGTTCCAAGCAGAGCGCGTTGAGGTTTTCGCTAAATCTTTCAAGCTCTTGGGGGCTGCTGATTGGCACCTTGCCAGTCGCGGCCAGCACACAGGCATCGTTGGTCGAGGTGTCGCCATCGATGGTAATGCTGTTAAAAGAATCAGCGACCGCTTGATTCAGACAGCGTTGTAATTCGGGCTGATCGAGCGCGGCATCGGTAGCGATAAAGGCGAGCATGGTCGCCATGTTGGGATGAATCATCCCCGCACCCTTGGCAATCCCGATTAGCGTCACAGTTTGATCGCCAAGCTGACAGTGACGGCGCACCAGCTTGGGCTGGGTGTCGGTGGTCATAATCGCCCGCGCTGCCTGTTCCCAGCCCGTGGGCTTGAGTGCCTGCTGCAACGCTGGCAGTGCAGCAGTGAGGCGTTCGAGCGGCAAATATTCACCAATCACCCCAGTGGAAAATGGCAACACCGCCTCGGGCGCACAATTACCCAGTGTTGCCAGTGCAGCACAACAGTGTTTGGCATCCGCAAGCCCCCGCGCTCCGGTGCCAGCATTGGCATTGCCAGCATTGATCAGCCAATAGCGCGGCGGCGTGGTGGCAAGATGCTGGCGCGCCACCGTGACTGGCGCCGCACAAAAGGCATTGCGGGTGAAGGTCGCTGCACATTGGCTGCCAGGGGCAAAACCAAACAGCAACAGATCATCGCGGTTGCGATAGCGCAGCCCCGCCGCCGCAGTGGCAAGCTCGACTCCGGCGACTGTCCACGATTCCATTAAGCCACCTTGCCGTGACATTGTTTGTATTTTTTACCCGAGCCACAGGGGCATGGCTCGTTGCGCCCGACCTTAGGGGTGTCACGAACAAAGGGCTGTTCAGGTTCAGTCGCCGCTGGCTCTTCAGCGGTTGGGGTGTCCAGCCCGTGAAACGCCTCGTGCTTAAACTCAAATTCACGGCTATGCGGTGCGCCACCGCCAGCCCGTAATAGCTCAGTCGGCGCTTGTTGCACCTGCATCCGTGCCAGGGTGTGAACCACATCCTGCTTGATGCTGTTGAGCATCGCCGAGAACATCTCAAACGCCTCGCGCTTGTATTCTTGCTTGGGATTTTTCTGGGCATAGCCGCGCAGATGAATCCCCTGGCGTAGATAATCCATCTGCGCTAGATGGTCTTTCCACAAGGTGTCAAGCGTTTGCAGCATCACCGCTTTTTCGACCTCGCGCAATTGCTGGCTGCCAATCTGCTGCTCTTTCTCGGCATAAACCTCGGCAACCTGATCATGAATCCGCATCCGCAGATTCTCCTCATGGAGCTGATCATCGGCATCAAGCCAGGATTGAATCGGCCACTGTCCACCAAAACCATCCGTCAGCGCCTGACTTAATCCGGGGATATCCCATTGCTCTTCGAGACTGTGCGGCGGGATAAAGCTGCTGATCAGCTGATTGAGCACATCCTGGCGCATGGTGATGATGGTGAACTGGATGTCGTCGGTGTCCATCAGCTCACGGCGCTGACCGTAGATGACTTTGCGCTGATCATTGGCGACATCATCGTATTCCAGCAACTGTTTGCGGATATCGAAGTTGCGCCCCTCAACCTTGCGCTGGGCGTTCTCAATCGCTTTCGTCACCCAAGGATGCTCAATTGCCTCGCCTTCCTGCATCCCCAGCTTTTGCATCATGGTGCCCACCTTGCCCGAGGCAAAAATGCGCATCAGATTGTCTTGCAGCGACAGATAAAAACGGCTGGAGCCAGGATCGCCCTGCCGACCTGAGCGACCACGCAACTGGTTATCAATACGCCGCGATTCGTGGCGTTCAGTGCCAATCACATGCAGCCCACCAGCAGCAATCACCTTGGCATGACGCTCTTTCCAGTCGGCACGGATACGCTCTTTGGTCGTCTCATCAGTGGCCGATTCAAGCTCGGCATCGAGATTGCCGCCGAGGACGATGTCGGTGCCACGACCCGCCATGTTGGTGGCAATGGTCACCGCCCCTGGCTCGCCAGCACGGGCGATGATTCCCGCCTCGCGCTCATGCTGCTTGGCATTGAGCACCTCGTGACGGATTTTGTTGGCGGTGAGTTGTTTGGAGACCAGCTCTGAGGTTTCAATCGAGGCGGTGCCCACCAGCACCGGCTGCCCACGGCTGACACAATCTTTGATGTCGTCGATAATAGCGCGGTATTTTTCCGCTTGGGTCAGATACACCAGATCGCCGCGATCATCACGAATCATCGGCTGATTGGTCGGAATGACCACCACTTCCAGCCCATAAATCTGCTGAAATTCATAGGCCTCAGTATCGGCAGTGCCGGTCATGCCGGCGAGCTTGGGATAGAGCCGAAACAAATTTTGGAAAGTGATCGAGGCGAGGGTTTGATTTTCTTGGCGGATACTCACCCGCTCTTTGGCCTCGACGGCTTGATGCAGCCCTTCCGACCACCGCCGCCCGGGCATGGTGCGCCCGGTGAACTCATCGACGATGATGACCTGACCATCGCGGACGATGTAATCGACATTTTTCTGAAACAGCGCATGGGCGCGCAGCCCAGCATAGACGTGGTGAATCAGCACGATATTGGCAGGATCATACAGGCTCTCGCCCTCGCCCAATAGCCCGCGTTTGCTCAATAGCTCTTCGACTTTTTCATGCCCGTCTTCGCTGAGAAACACCTGCCGCGTTTTTTCATCGACCGAATAATCCCCTGGCCCAAAATCGGGCTGTCCTTCCTCGTTGGTGATCGGTTGCTGGCGAGTGAGCAGCGGAATGATGGTGTCGATCTGGCTGTAGAGTTCGGTGTTGCCTTCCGAGGGGCCAGAGATAATCAGCGGGGTGCGCGCCTCGTCGATTAGGATTGAATCCACCTCGTCGATGATGGCATAGAACGGATCGCGCTGAGAGCGTTGTTCAGCGGTAAACGCCATGTTATCGCGCAGATAATCAAAGCCAAATTCGTTATTGGTGCCGTAAGTAATATCGGCGTGATAGGTCTCGCGGCGCGTGACTGGGCGCAGATGACGATAGCCATTCTCCCCTTCAGCGGGGATAAACTCAGGATCATAGAGATAGGATGCCGCATCCGGCCCCAAGCCGCCGGATGAATTAATCACCCCGACCTTGAGTCCGAGAAAATGATAAATCTGCCCCATCCACACCGCATCGCGGCGGGCAAGATAATCATTGACCGTGATCACATGCACCCCTTGGGCTGGCAAGGCATTCAAATAAGCCGCCAGCGTGGCAACCAGGGTTTTGCCTTCACCAGTGCGCATCTCTGCGATCTTGCCCGAATGCAGCACCATGCCACCAACCAATTGCACATCAAAATGGCGCATTCCAAGCACCCGCTTGCCTGCCTCACGCACCACGGCGAAGGTTTCAGGAATCAGGCTCTCAAGCGTGGCACCTTTCTGCAGACGGGTGCGAAATTCCGCCGTTTTGGCGGCTAATGCAGTTTCTGAGAGCTCGGCAATGGTCGGCTCAAGCTGATTGATCTGATCAACGGTTTTGTGGAGTCGTTTGATCAGGCGCTCATTGCGACTGCCAAAGACTTTTTGAACAAATTTTATCGCCATAATCGGGTTGCACGATCCTTTCAGTAAAAAATTGGTGGCAAGTATACCGAAATCGGACGCATCCTAGCGACGGGCGACCTGGAGCTTGTCAGGATCTAAATAGCCAATCGGATTGACCGCTCGACCATTGCGAATCACCTCAAAATGCACATGCGGGCCAGTGGAGCTGCCGGTGGAGCCAACAAGCGCGATGCGCTCGCCTTTGTTGACCAGATCCCCTTCTTGGACGAGATTTTCCTGATTGTGCGCATAGCGGGTTTTAATCCCGTTAGGATGACGAATCTCGACAATGTTGCCGTACCCGGGCTTGCGTCCCGAAAATACCACCAGCCCATCGGCCATTGCCAGAATCGGCGAGCCAGGACGAGCGGCAATATCAATCCCACGGTGCATACTATAACGGCCGGTGATGGGGTGGCGACGCATCCCAAAGCCAGAGGTTACTACGCCGCGAGTGGCAAGCGGCCAGCCATCGGGAACCGTATGGCGTTTCAGCTCACGCTCCATAATCAGGGTTTCAAGCAAGCCGAGCTTGCGCTGTCGATCCTCAAGTAGGGCGAGCAATTGCGTTAAATCCTGACTGACATCATGTAGGCTATTGGTGCGCTCATCCAGCCAGTGCGGGCCACCCGCCCCCGCTGGATTCTCAAAATCAAACTCCTCTTCATTGAGCTCTGCCATCTTGACCAGTCGTTGCCCCAAGGCATTCATGCGTAAAATCTCCGCCTGCATCTCGGCAACGCGAATCGCAATGGCATCGATATTTGCCTGAATGGCGCGTTGCTCTTGGGCAAGATGGTGGCTGTCATCGGTTGGCAGGGTGCTGACGGGCGCAGGATCGGCCAGTCGATATTTCCCCAGCCAAAAGCCCAGCACACCCGAGAGGATGGCGACGATAATGATCACCAGTGAGACCAGTGAGCTATAACCCGATTGGTGTGGTTTACGCGATATTGATTGCATATTTTGAGGGGGGTTTAAGTGTGTTGAAACGGCTAGATCAGTTGTTGTCACCGTCAAGTCGTGATCGACAGGAGGGGATTGCCCCATTGTTGGCTGAGCTTGAGCGCCGCGAGCAGCTATTGGCTCAGGTGCATGAGCAATTGCCTGATATGCTGCGTCCTCATTGTACCCAAGCCAGCCTCAATGAAGGCAAGTTACGGCTGGCAGTGACCAGCCCAGCTTGGGCGTATCAGCTTCGGTTACTCGCACCAAATATCCTGCCGCCATTGAGCAAAATGCACAATATAACGATTTATGAGGCGCAGGTCTATGTCATTCCACAACAGATGCCATGGGAAGACACCAGCCAGAGCAGTCCGCCCGCCCAACTGTCAGCAACAACACGCGCCCATCTGCGTGAGGTTGCCGCAAGCTGTGAGGATGCGCTGCTTGCCCAACGATTTTTGCAACTTGCAAGACATTAAGTGACGGATTTACAGGCTGATTACGCCATCACCGGTTCGGCATAGCCGATGGGCAGTTCGCGTGGGTCATCAAATGAAACTTTTTCCCAGGCGGATGCATTGGCAACCAGTGCCCGCAAGAGCTGATTGTTGAGGCTATGTCCCGATTTATAGCCGCTAAATGCACCAATCAGCGGATAACCGAGGAGATAAAGATCGCCAATGGCATCGAGAATTTTGTGTTTCACAAATTCGTCTTCGTAGCGCAGCCCTTCTTCATTGAGCACGCGATAATCATCAACGACCACTGCATTATCCAGACTGCCACCGAGGGCAAGCTGTTGTTGTCTTAAAACCTCGATGTCGCGCAAAAATCCAAATGTTCGGGCGCGGCTGACTTCTTTAACAAAGGAGGTGGTTGAAAAATCAATGGTTGCAGTTTGGCGGCGACGCGCAAAGGCGGGATGCTCAAAGTCAATGGTAAAGCTCACTTTAAAGCCGTTAAATGGCTCGAAACGGGCGGTTTTGTCACCATCGCGCACCTCAACGCTTTGTTTGATGCGAATAAACTGCTTCGGGTGTTGTTGTTCCTCAATCCCCGCTGATTGAATTAAAAATACAAAAGGACCCGCGCTGCCATCCATGATCGGCACCTCAGCAGCACTGACATCGACATAAGCATTGTCGATACTCAGCCCAGCAAACGCCGAAAGTAGATGCTCAACGGTTGATATGCGGGCATGTTGATGGACAAGGGTTGTTGATAAACGGGTATCGCCCACATTGGCAGGGCAGGCGCGAATCTCAACGGGTGGATTGAGATCAGTCCGCCGAAAGACAATGCCAGTCCCAGGCGCAGCAGGGCGTAGCGTTAAATAAATTTTTTCTCCTGTGTGAAGACCAACGCCTGTCGCACGGATCACATTCTTTAATGTTCGCTGCCGGATCATGCAGGAATTCCCCATTCTTTTCGGTGATTTTTTACACGCTAGCACCGAATTGAATCATGTAAAAAAATGGAATGACGGATCGCTACCCGTCTGCTCAAAAAATCAGTTGCCATATTAGGGTTTTCCCTTGGTCTAATGCAACTATTTCTTTTGTCGCAGCAAAGTGCCCGACCCCAGTGCAGGTGGTGCAACACACCATCAATTCACCACTGGAGCCGAGCGATCACAGATTGCACTCGCTAAGGCCCCTTCACATTCCCAACACTAATCGGCCTGACGACGCAAAAAGGCAGGAATATCAAGATATTCCAGATCAGCCCCGCCTGGATCGCTGTGCCCACCGCCAGCCGCTGCCCGCTTGTTGTTGCGCATATACGCCGGCTGCTCCATGCCACGATAATCTGGCGGGGCGTTGCGGCTGTTGTCGTTGGCGACCAAGCGCATTCTTGGCTGTTCGCCGCGCATGCCGTTGGCTGCGGAGCGATCCCCAAGTCCGGTTGCGACCACGGTCACGCGCAATTCTTCGTCCATGTCAGGATCAATGACAGTGCCGACGACCACTGTGGCTTCGTCGTCTGCAAAGTCACGGATTGTATCGCCGACTTCGGTAAATTCACCAATGGTCAGCGAATGTCCAGCGGTGATATTGACCAAAATCCCACGGGCACCTGACAGATCAATGTCTTCAAGCAACGGGCTGTTGATCGCCTCTTCAGCCGCCAAGCGGGCGCGATTTTCACCAGTTCCAGAGCCGGTACCCATCATCGACACCCCCATCTCCGACATCACCGCCTTGACATCGGCAAAGTCAACATTGATCAGCCCAGGACGGGTGATCAATTCAGCAATGCCTTGGGTGGCATTGAGCAGCACATCATTGGCAGCACGGAAGGCATCGAGCAGGCTCATGTCCTTGCCCAGCACCGCCAGCAGCTTGTCGTTGGGGATGGTGATTAACGAATCGACATATTTTGCCAGATCGGCAATCCCTTGCTCGGCAATGCTGCGGCGCTTGTTGCCCTCAAAGGGGAAGGGCTTGGTGACCACCGCCACGGTGAGAATTCCCAGCTCATCGGCCACCTCAGCCACCACTGGCGCAGCCCCAGTGCCAGTACCGCCACCCATGCCGGCAGTGATAAACACCATATCCGCACCTTCCAGGGCATCGCGGATGCGCTCGCGGTCTTCCTCAGCCGCCTTGCGCCCCACCATCGGATCCGCGCCAGCACCCAGACCTTTGGTCACGCCAGCGCCGAGCTGTAAGATGGTTTTGACATTGGAATGCTCTAATGCCTGAGCATCGGTGTTGGCGCAGATAAATTCCACACCTTCGATGGTTGACGCGACCATGTGGTTGATGGCATTGCCGCCACCGCCCCCAATTCCGATGACCTTAATCACGGCACTCTGGGTTTGCGTATCCATTAATTCAAAAGCCATAAGTTCTCTCCTATCATGTTGATTAAACTACAAATTTCCACTGATCCAGTTGCGCAGTCGACCCCAAACCGCTCCTCCACGGCGGCGTTCACCAAATTCAGCGCGCCCATCAAAACGGTGCTGTCGGGCATAAATCAGCAACCCAACGCCAGTGGCGTAAATTGGATCACGAATCGTTTCTTCTAAACCGGTAAAATACTGCGGGATCCCCAACCGCACCGGCATATGAAATATCTCCTCGGCCAAATCGATCAGGCCGGTCATTTTGGCACTCCCGCCGGTCAGTACGACGCCGCCGGGCACCAAATCTTCAAAGCCACTGCGGCTTAGTTCGCTATGCAGCAGTGCCAATAATTCTTCATAACGCGGCTCCACCACCTCGGCTAAGGTATGGCGCGAGAGCTTGCGTGCTGGGCGGTCGCCGATGCTGGGAACCTCAAGCGTGTCAGCGCCGGCATCATTGTGCGACAACGCTTTTCCGTGGTGAACCTTAATTGATTCAGCATGTTGCGTTGGGGTGCGCAAGGCAACTGCGATGTCATTGGTGACCTGATCGCCGGCAATCGGCACCACCGAGGTGTGGCGAATCGCGCCATCAGTGAACACCGCCAAATCAGTGGTGCCACCGCCCATATCGACGAGACAAACCCCAAGCTCTTTTTCGTCTTCGCTGAGCACTGCATAGCTCGAACTTAACTGTTCGAGCACCAAATCGTCCACTTCAAGCCCACAGCGACGGACACATTTTACAATATTTTGTGAGGCGCTGGCAGCCCCAGTGACCATGTGAACCCGCGCCTCTAAGCGCACCCCACACATGCCAATCGGCTCACGAATGCCCTCTTGGTCATCAATAATGAACTCTTGCGGCAAAATATGCAGAATTTTTTGATCTGCCGGAATTGCCACTGCGCGTGCAGCATCAATCACCCGATCTACATCCGCCTGAACCACTTCATGATCTTTAATTGCGGTGATGCCGTGCGAATTGAGGCTGCGGATATGACTGCCAGCGATGCCGACATTAACAGCATGAATCTCACAGCCAGCCATTAACTCGGCTTCTTCAACGGCGCGTTGAATCGACTGCACCGTCGATTCAATATCCACCACCACCCCTTTTTTAATGCCCCGTGAAGGGTGCGTGCCTAAGCCAATAATCTCAATTGAATCATCCGGATGAATGACTCCTACCAGGGCGGCAATTTTGGAGGTTCCAATATCCAGCCCCACAACCAGATCGTCTCTGCGTCTTGACATACAATTAACACTTTGCTCCAGAACAGCCCGTCAGCGCAGCCATGCGCTTGCCTCTGCTCACATCGTTAGGGGAAGTGCGCCAGCGCACGGCCATGCCGTTGCTGTAGCGCAGATCAATCCGCATCGGGATGCCCACCTCGGACAGCCGAGGATACACTGTCAACAGTCGCTGCAAACGGGACTCAATGTGATTGGTGCCGAGCAGCAGTTCGGTGTCACCGAGCAGTTGCACTGTCCAATCTCCACGGGGATCGCGGCGCAACGACTCAACCAATAGCCCAAGTTCAGCAAGCTGTGACTCCCATTGAAGATAACGCTCAAGAATTAGCTTGGCCTCATCGTCGGTCTCGCCCAGACGCACCAGACCAGCGGGCACCCGACCATCATCAGGATAAAAAATCTGCGCATCGGCAGTGATCAGCCCATTGGCACCCCAACGCGCCACCGCTTGCTGTTCGGTAATCTCCAGCTCTAAGCGATCCGGCCAGATGCGGCGCAACCGTGCGCGGCGTACCCAGGGCATCGCCTCAAGCTGAGTGCGCAATGCCTCGATGTCTTGGGTCAAAATCCCGCCACGAATCGAATGGGCAACGGTGGTCTGAAGCTGCTCACGCGATAGGCTGCGCAATTCGCCATCAATGGTCACCACCCGAATCGGCAGCAGCCGTGGCTCCCAATCAATCGCCAGCCACAGCGCGGCACCCAGACTGACAACAAGCAACACCAGTGCCAGCCGCTTCATGTGTCCCCCTTGCCAGGTGGCTCCCAGCTAGTGGCTAAAATCCGCTCAACTAAGGCATCAAAATCCAGCCCGTGGGCGCGTGCTGCCATTGGCACCAGGCTATGATCGGTCATGCCGGGGGCGGTATT
>SKYD01000052.1 GCA_007128075.1 Thiorhodovibrio sp. | reverse complement strand
TGCTGATTTTGCCAAAGAGACCGCCCAGTTGACCCGCTTGCAGATTCTGCAACAGGCGGGGATCTCGGTGTTGTCACAGGCCAATCAAAGTCCACAGAGTGCTCTGGCGCTGTTGCAATAACTTGACGCGGCTGGCCGTTCCTGTGAGCGGTTAGTTGTAGCGGTGGGTGCGCTTGTAGTGCCCACCGCATTGGCTCTGGAGGATAACAATCAATGAACGACACTTCGGTTTCAATTGCCAACGACCCAGTCAGCCGCGTCGGGTTTCGTCAGGACAACAGTCTGCTGCAGCCGCCGCCACCTGCGGCTGACCTGATCGCCAAACAACAGCCAATCACTGCAAACGCGGCAGCGGATTCGCAAATTAAGCCCGAAGTGCGGGCCGACAAGCCGCACCCGGACGCGGAAGAGCTTGATCAGGTGGATTTGTTCGTCAATGCACTCGATGACGACGAGCTTGAGGCTTTTGTCGAGCAGGTCAATGAATTTTTACACACTACTCAGCGGGCGCTGGAATTTAGTTTCGATCAGACCAGCAGCCGCACCATTATTATCGTCAAGGATCTTGAAAATGACGAGGTGATTCGCCAGATTCCACCTGAGACCTTTTTGCAACTGGTGGAACATTTTCGTGATCAAGGAGACATAGATCGAACAGGACTTGAAGAACGCGCTTGAGCTATAATGAGACCCAAGCGCATCGGTTTTTAGACGACAGCGAGGTGTGACATGTCAATGACTGCAATGGGTATAGGCTCTGGCTTAGATGTTAACAGTTTGGTTTCCCAACTGGTTGATGCCGAACGCGCCCCTCAACAAAAACGCCTCGATCTGCGCGAAGCGGAGACCCAGGCGAAAATTTCAGCATTTGGCACAATCAAAGGTATCTTGGATGAGCTGGAATCGCCACTGAAAAAACTCGCCAACTTTAACCCTAGCTACAGTGCTACCGTCGCCAATCCCCAAACGCTGTCGGTGACAACTGGGCGCTTTGTTAACGCCGGCAATTATTCAATCGAAGTGACGCAACTTGCACAATCGCAAACGGTGGCAACGGCTGCGTTTGATGAATTCCAGCAGGGCAATGTGGGCACCGGCACTCTGACACTGACTGTTGGCGACCGCGACCCAATCGACTTAGAAATTAAAGCGGGCAGCAATTCAATCGGTGATGTGCGCGATGCCATCAACAATGCCCGCGCTGGGGTCACCGCCTCTTTGTTCAACACCGGTGATGGGATGCGGCTGGTCTTAACCGCCGATGAAGGTGGGGATACGATTGAGCTAACAAGTACAGGTACTGGTGCCTTAGGCGATAACAGATTCGATCTAGATGGCACTGGTAATGCAGTAGGCACTGGCGGTGTCACCCAAGTAGGGCTGCAAGCACAGGCCACGATCAACGGTATTGCGGTCACCAGCACCACCAACACGCTCAATGATGCTGTCCGTGGGCTGAATATCGAGCTGCTGCAAACGGGAACAACCAATGTCCGCGTTAGCACCAACAACGAAGAGATACCCGATTTGTTGGGTGAATTTGTTGAAAAGTACAATGAGCTGGTTGAAAATCTAAAAACGCTCACCGACTTTAACACCGACACCAATGAGGCAGCAGTGCTCACCGGCGACAGCACCGCCCGCGGGATTCGTGGTGCGCTTGGCAATGCGCTGATGACCTTGGGCAACACCCAAGATGGCAATGAGTTGTCGTTGGCAACCCTGGGTATCGTCTCTAACCGAGATGGCACCTTAGGCTTTAATCGCTCGCAGTTCGACGATGCGTTCAACAACAGCTTTTTTGATTCCAAGAGTTTTACCAACAAATCCTATCCAGGTTTTGGTGCCGACAATGTGACAGCGGCAGTGAGTGACATTGCCGATAACCTGCTCGGTGCGGTGACCCGTTATACTGACACCTTTGACGGGGTGATTGCGCTGCGCAACAAAGGCCTTAACAACACCCTAAAGAGCATTGACAGTGATCGCGAGCGTCTTGATCAGCGCATGTTTGCCTATCAAGAACGCACCCGACAACAGTTTTTGGTGATGGATACCCTCATCGCCCAGATGAGTGCAACCAGCCAAGCGCTCGATAGCTTACAATTGCTAAATAACAATATGAATCAAAGGAGACGCTAGTACGAAATGAAAAACACGCTTGACCAGTACCGCCAAACCGGTGCTTTAGCTGAGGTTTCTGTCGCCAGCCCATGGCGGGTGATCCAGATGCTGCTTGAAAACGCTCTGGATCGCGTCGCTATGGCGCGTGGTGCCATGAAGCAGGGCAACATCTCTAAAAAAGGTGAGCACATCAGCAAAGCCATGACCATTATTGAGGGATTGCGGGCAGTCCTTGACCATGAAAAAGGCGGTGAGTTGGCAGGTCGGCTCGATGATCTGTACGAATACATATCGCGCCAACTGCTGCAAGCCAATGTCAACGATGATCCAATCCTGCTCGATGAGGTCAGCGACCTGATTCGCGAGATCAAATCCGGCTGGGATGCCATTCCCGAAGAGCAGCGCGCTCATCCCGCCTCGCAATAACACCATGTCTGGCTCATCCCGCTCTCTAGCCCAGCGGCTGCGCTTTCTTGCTGCTGAGTTTGAACAAGCTGCCGACGAGGAGCAGTGGGACGAGGTGACCGCACTCGATGAACATCTTCAGGCGCTCATCAATGGCGAGGCGTTACAACACGCCACCAATGACCCGAGACAGCGTGAAGAGGTGCGCACCGCACTTGATGACTTGACCCAGATTCATGCCGAGGTGTTTGAGCAGGCGCAACAGCACCATCAAACACTCGGTCATCTTTTGCGTCGTCTGCACAGCGACCGCGACGCAGCCGATACCTACACCCAAGTGCGGCTGTTATCGATTCCTGAATTTAATTCGCCCGATGATCGACACTGAGTCGCTGCTCATCACCGGTGGCACTGGCTCGTTTGGGCAAGCATTTGTCGGCACCGTGCTCAAACGCTACACCCAACTCAAACGCTTGGTGATTTATTCGCGTGATGAACTCAAGCAGTTTGAAATGCAACAGCGCTTTAGTTCCCAAGAGTATCCGGGGCTGCGCTATTTTATCGGTGATGTGCGAGATCGCGAACGCTTGCACCGTGCGATGACCAATATCGATACGGTGATCCATGCTGCTGCACTCAAACAAGTCCCTGCCGCCGAATATAACCCCTTTGAATTTATCAAAACCAACATCATTGGCGCACAAAATGTTGTCGATGTGTGTTTAGATACAGGGGTGAAGCGGGTGATTGCCTTGTCAACCGACAAAGCAGCGGCACCGATCAATCTGTATGGTGCCACCAAACTGTGTTCAGATAAGTTGTTCACCGCTGCCAATAATATCCGTGGCAAGCGCGATATCCGCTTTGCCGTGGTGCGCTATGGCAATGTGATGGGCAGTCGTGGCTCGGTGATTCCCTTTTTTTTGCAACAACGCGCCAGCGGGCGGTTGCC
>SKYD01000097.1 GCA_007128075.1 Thiorhodovibrio sp. | reverse complement strand
TTATCATCAATTTCTGCATGCTGAGTTTCAAAAAAAATTAAAAAAAGATTCTGTTTTATTAGAGGCAGTTATTGTATTAACGCTTTTCATTGGTTTTGATGTCGAAAATAAAGATGCTATAAACAATTTTATTAACTCAATATTTCTTCGTGATTTTGACTATTTTGTTAAAGAACGCCTACTAAAAAAGCATGTCTCTATTTTTTTAAAAGATTTCATTTCTGGAAAACAAAAATCCATTCAATATTTTTCTAAATCAAAAAGAGATCATGTTTTTCTGATTGAATTTTGCTGTGCAATTTTATCAGATGTACATCTTTTTCAACACAAACAACAAGAAAATGCCAAGTTAGCATATTACATATTTAAAAATAACTTATTTTCTAATTTTGACTTAACACTAAATGAATATAACACATCAGATGTTCCTAAGTATCTGCGGTGGTGAATAGGCTAGCGTGAATCATGCACCCAAAAATTTTGATTGACCGCACAATCACCACAACGCTATACTGATGGGTCTTTGACTTGTCGCAAAGTCACTTAATTCATTTGTGGGGACATCATCACATGTACGCGGTTATTCAGACCGGCGGTAAGCAATATCGGGTCGCCAAAGGCGACATTCTGCGGGTCGAAAAACTTGCCGCCGACGCAGGTTCAGAGATTGCGCTTGATAAAGTCTTGCTTGTTGCCGACGGAGAACACATCGAAACTGGGAAACCGTTTCTTGAAAATCAATCGGTTACAGCGCGAGTGCAGATGCACGGTCGTGCCGACAAAGTGAAAATTATCAAGTTTCGTCGCCGTAAACACTACATGAAACGCCAAGGGCATCGTCAGTGGTTTACTCAGCTTGAAATTACGGCGATTGGACATTAGGAGATATCTAAATGGCACACAAAAAAGCTGGAGGCAGCTCGCGCAACGGGCGCGATTCCGAATCCAAACGGCTCGGTGTTAAGCGTTTTGGCGGTCAACAGGTCAGCGCCGGCACCATCATCGTCCGTCAGCGTGGCACCCGTTTTCACGGCGGGGTCAATGTCGGCTGTGGGCGCGATCATACCTTATTTGCCCTCACCGATGGCATTGTGCGCTTTGAGGTCAAGGGTGCCAAAAACCGCAAAATGGTGCGCATCGAGCCATTGTCAGCATAAACCATTAGGCGGCTGCGGTGAAATTTGTCGATGAGGTGGATATTCGCGTCGAGGCCGGCGATGGTGGCAGTGGCTGCCTGAGTTTTCGGCGCGAGAAATTCATCCCCAAAGGTGGCCCTGATGGCGGCGATGGGGGCGATGGCGGCTGCGTCTATCTCGTTGGCGACAGTGGGCTTAACACCCTTGTTGATTTTCGCCACAAGCGGCGGCATCGTGCCGAGCGCGGTCGCGATGGCATGGGGCGGCAATGCACCGGGCGCTCAGGTGCCGATTTATTCGTTGCCGTTCCCGTCGGCACCCGTATTAGCGACACTGACACCGGCGAGCTGATTGGTGAGATTTTAAGTCACGGCCAGCAACTGCTGGTGGCGCAGGGCGGCTTTCATGGCATCGGCAATGCGCGCTTTAAATCCAGCACCAATCGTGCGCCGCGTCAGTTCACCCACGGCACCCCAGGCGATAAACGGCAACTGCATCTGGAGCTGATCTTATTGGCTGATGTTGGCCTGTTGGGGTTGCCCAATGCTGGCAAATCGAGTTTGGTTAACCAGATGTCGAGCACCAAGCTCAAGGTTGCCGATTATCCCTTCACCACCCTGTACCCGAGTCTTGGCGTGGTGCGCCTTGGCGAGCGGCGGCATTTTGTGCTTGCCGATATTCCGGGGCTGATTGAGGGCGCGGCCGATGGTGCCGGGCTGGGGACGCGGTTTTTGAAACATCTGGCACGGACGCGGCTATTGCTGCATGTTGTCGATATTGCCCCCTTGCCAGGGCAGCCGACACCCTACGAACAGGTGCAAACCATCGAGCGCGAACTCAATGCCGCCGAGCAATTGTTGGCTGGCAAGGTGCGCTGGCTGGTGCTCAATAAAAGCGATCTGCTGTCTGCCGAGACCTTGGCTGAACAACAGACCGCCTTGATCGAGCAGCTTGATTGGAAACAACCAGTCTTTGCCGTCTCAGCATTGACCGGGCACGGGCTTGCTGAACTCAGCGAACAATTGATGCAGCATCTCGAACAATTACCCCAGGCATTCGAACACAGCAACGCCTGGCATCCACTCGACTAATTTCCCACCCTAGAGATTTCGCACCATGTTCGCACGCGCTCGTATCCCTGCCACTTCGCGCTGGGTGGTTAAAATCGGCAGCGCGTTACTCACTGGCAACGGTGCCGGGCTTGAGATGGCGGTGCTGAATACCTGGGTTGCCCAGATGGCGGCCCGTTGTCAGGCTGGGCATCCTCTGGTATTGGTGTCTTCTGGTGCGGTGGCACAAGGCATGGCACGGATGGGCTGGCAGCGCCGCCCGCGCACCTTGCATGATCTTCAGGCCGCCGCCGCCATTGGCCAGATGGGGCTGATTCGTGCCTATGAAACCTGTTTTGAACAGCACGGTCTGCACACTGCGCAGATTTTGCTCACCCGCGATGATCTTGCCGACCGCAAACGCTATCTCAACGCCCGCAGCACCTTACGCACCCTGCTTGCCCTCGGAGTGATCCCAGTCGTCAACGAAAACGACACAGTTGCCACCGATGAGCTGCGTTTTGGTGACAATGACACCCTCGCCGCGCTGGTTGCCAATCTCATCGAGGCGGAATTGTTGATTTTGCTGACTGACCAGGATGGGCTGTTCGATGCCGACCCCCGTTTTCATCCGCAGGCAGCGTTGATCGATCAGGCACAGATTGATGATCCACGGCTGGATCAGGTGGCTGGTGCCAGCGGCAGCGGCTTGGGCAGCGGCGGCATGGTGACCAAAGTCCGCGCAGCACGGCTGGCAGCGCGGTCGGGCTGTGCAACCATCATCGCCCCCGGCCATGGTGGACAGGTGCTCTCGCACATCGGCCAGGGCGCGGCGGTTGGCACCTTGCTCACCCCCGTCCAAGAGCCACAAGCCGCCCGCAAACGCTGGCTGGCTGGTCAGTTGCAGGTGCGTGGTCAGTTGGTGCTTGATGCCGGAGCGGTGCGCGCTTTGTGCGACAAAGGGCGCAGTCTGTTGGCGGTGGGGGTCACGGCGGTGCATGGTGATTTTAAGCGCGGGGAGGTGGTGGTCTGTGTTGATACCAACCAGCGCGAGATTGCCCGTGGGCTGATTAACTACGATGCCGCCGATGCCCAGCGCATCAAAGGGCGCACCAGCAGCGAATTTGCGACAATTTTGGGTTTTATCGACGACGATGAATTGATTCATCGTGATAATCTGGTGTTGCTATGAACCTTGATAAGGTCGTTTTTGGATTTTTTATCCTGCTGGCATTGACGCTGAATTTCGGCTTTTTTGTCGGCGAGGTCGATAATCCTGACCATCACCATGTCTGGGAATTTGCTGTGGTGCTGATCGTCAATCTGATCGCGACCATTATGAAACTTGGGGACCGCAGCCAGATGGATGCCATGCTGTTGGCGACCAGTCTGGTGGCGATGATTCAGCTTGCGGCGGCGGCGATCTTATGGACGCTGACAGCGCATGTGTTTGATTCGGGGATGACCCCGGCACTGATGTCGAGCATTGTCTCGCTGGCGGGCGGAGCGATGCTTGCCAATGTGGTCTCGGTGGTGCTGTTGGTGATCGAAACGGTGATGGTGCGCCGCTGAACAGTGGACAACACCTACTTTTTGATCCTGCGGCGGATGCGCACGCCGCTGTTGGTGCTGGTGGTGACTTACAGCATTGCGGTGGTGGGGCTGATGGCGGTTCCTGGATACAAACCCGATGGCACGCTCTGGCACATGGATTTTTTCCACGCCACCTATTTTGTCAGCTATATGGCGACCACCATCGGCTTTGGCGAGCTGCCTTATGAATTTAGCGATGAGCAGCGGCTGTGGATACTGTTTTGTATCTATGCCAGCGTCATTGCTTGGCTGTATTCGATTGGCTCACTGATCGCGCTGTTGCAGGACAAAACTCTGCGCCGGGCGCTGGCTGAAGATCGCTTTGCTGCCCAGGTGCGGAGGCTGCGCGAGCCGTTTTTTCTAATCTGTGGCTATGGTCAGACTGGCAGCGGCTTGGTGCGCGCCCTGAGCAACGCCGGACAGCGCACGGTGGTGGTCGATGACCAAGAAGCCCGCATCAATCAGCTTAAGCTCGAAAACCTGCGTGAGTTTGTTCCCGCTTTACATGCTGATGCGCGTTGTCCAGATATTTTATTGCTGGCGGGGCTGCGCAATCGGCATTGTCATGGCGTGCTGGCGCTGACCTCAACCAATGAGGTCAATCTTAAAATCGCCATTGCTGCCAAGCTGCTCAATCCACGGATTGCTGTGGTTTGTCGCACCGATTCGCAAGATGTGAAGGCCAACATGGCATCCTTTGGCACCGAGCATATTTTTAATCCATTTGATCTATTCGCCCAATATCTGGGCATTGCCTTGCAAAATCCCTGTTTGGCACTGCTGCATGATTGGCTGGGCGCACCCGATGGCGCACCGCTGAAAGACCCCCGCCATTTGCCGGAACATGGTTTATGGATTGTGTGTGGCTATGGTCGTTTTGGCAAGGCGGTGATGCGCCAACTGGTCGAATATAAGTTCGACACTGTAGTCATTGAGGCGACCCCAGAAATCACCGGCACCCCGCCGGGGCGGTTGGTTGCTGGACGCGGCACTGAGGCCAATACCTTAGAACAGGCGGGGGTGCATCAGGCGGTGGGGCTGATCGCGGGCACCGATTGCGATGTCAATAATTTATCCATTGTGATGACCGCACGCACCCTCAACCCTGAATTGTTTGTGGTGGTGCGCGAAAATGATCTGCTCAATCAGCAATTGTTTGATGCTGTTGCGGCTGATATTCGGATGCACCCTAGCTTAATCGTTGCAGATCGGGTACGGTTGCTGTTGCGCACCCCACTGCTCAATGAATTTATTCATTATGCGCAGTACGAAACCGCGACCTGGGCGTGCTTATTGCTTAGCCGTATTGCCGGCCTGGTGCAGGATCAGGCGCCGATGGTCTGGCAGGTGGCGATTGATGAGGCGCACGCCATTGTGACCACCTGGGAAGCGGGGAATATTCCGTGTTTAGAAGATTTGTTGCGCCACCCGCGTGAGCGTGAGCAAACATTGCCGGCAATGATTCTGATGCGCCGCCAAGGTCAAGAGCGCACTCGCCTGCCCGATCTCGGCGAGCCATTGCGCGCCGGCGATGAGCTGCTACTCTGTGGGCTGCCCCCAGCGCGATCAGCCATGCAGTGGACACTGCAAAATTGTGATGTGCTGGATTATGTGATGTTCGGTCGTGCCCGCCCGCGCACTTGGATTGGGCGGCGGTTGCAAACGCACCACACCAGTGCGCCCGAATCCTCGGAGGTACTATGAGCACTTTATTACAGCGGCTAAGCCGCGATCATCATCGTCTCATCCGGGTGATGGACTTATTAGAAAGCCAGCTTGCGCGGTTTAACAGTGGCGACCAGCCCAGTTATGATCTGCTGTGTGAGCTGTTGGAATATATCGTCGATTACACCGATCAGGTGCATCATCCCAGCGAGGATCAGCTCTTTGCTCGTGTCCAAGCAGTGAGCGATGTCCACCATCCGCTGTTGCAGCACTTGATTGAGGAGCATGTCATCCTCGCTCAGTTGGGGCGACAACTGCGCACCTCGTTGGAGGGAATTATTCACGAAGCCGTGGTTCCGCGTGAGCAAGTGAGTCAACAGGGAGCACAGTGGATACAGATGATGCGCGCCCATCTCGACCGCGAGGAGGCGGAGGCCTTTGTGCTGGCTCGTCAGTGGCTGACCGCTGCCGATTGGGAGGCACTCGACCAACAAACACCCACTGCGCAAGATCCAGTCTTTGGCCAGCTCGATCCGCTGCGCTTTCGCACCCTCTATGCACATCTCAAAGATGAGCAGGAACTTAGCGCAACAGCAGAACCGCAGCCATGAGATACAAAAGCGTCGTTGATTTTAAGCACAATATGACCGAACGGTTAGGGGTGCTGATGCTCAATCTTGGCACTCCAGACGCCCCCACACCCTCAGCAGTGCGCCGCTATCTGGCTGAATTTCTCGATGATCCTCGCGTCGTCGAGGTGCCTCGGCCGCTGTGGTGGCTGATTCTGCATGGGGTGATTTTGCGGGTGCGCCCGGCACGGTCGGCCAAAGCATATCAAGCGGTGTGGACAGATCGCGGCTCGCCATTGCTTGATATCGCCACCCGCCAGGCAGCCGGGCTGCAAGAGCGGCTCAATGCCCGCTTTCAGACCAAGGTCGCAGTCGAACTGGGGATGCGCTATGGCAATCCATCGGTTACTGAGGCACTGGAGCGACTAAAAGCCGCCCATGTGCGCCGATTGTTGGTGTTGCCGCTGTATCCGCAATACTCCGGCACCACCACCGCCTCCACCTTTGATGCAGTCACCGATGAACTCAGCACCTGGCGGTGGCTGCCAGAGCTGCGCTTTGTCAATCAATACCATGATGAGCCAGGCTATATCGCCGCCTTGGCAGCCAGCATCCGCGCAACCTGGCAAGCACATGGTGAGCCAGAGCGGTTATTGTTCACCTTTCACGGCATTCCCAAACGCTATTTTATCGCTGGCGATCCCTATCACTGCCAATGTCATAAAACAGCGCGGATGGTTGCCGATCAGCTAGAGCTTGCGGATGTGCGGTGGATGGTGTCTTTTCAATCCCGTGTTGGGCGTGATGAATGGCTTCAGCCCTACACCGATGCCACGCTCAAGCTCTGGGGTGCGGATGGCATTAAAAACATCCATGTCATTGCCCCGGGCTTTTCGGCTGATTGCTTGGAAACGCTGGAAGAAATTCGGGTCGAGAATCGCAATTATTTTCTGGCGGCGGGTGGCAAGGATTATCGCTACATTCCTTGTTTGAATGATGCGCCTGACCATCTCGACATGCTTGCCGATTTGGTCAGCCGCCACACCTGCGGCTGGCCAGAAAGTGCCGCCGCGATTTAGTTACACGCGCTTAGCCTGCACGCTGCGCTTGCCAACCCAGAATTGACGACGGCCAAAGGTCGGCATGGTGCGCGTGGCCTGGGTGTTGACCTGCCGTCCGTCCTCGGTTTTGAAGTCAATCTGAAACGACTGCCCAGTCTGATAGGTGTGCAGCCCCTTATATAATGCCACGCACATCCCAAGCAGGATGATGGCAAACGGCAGCCCGGTGGAGACCGCAGCGGTTTGCAGTGCCGTCAGCCCACCGCCAACCAGCAGCACCGCTGCCACGACACCTTCTAGCAACGCCCAGAATAGGCGTTGAATTTTTGGTGGATCGGTGTTGCCGCCAGCAGTCATGATGTCGATGACCAGCGAGCCAGAATCCGACGAGGTGACAAAAAAAGTCACCACGACAATAATTGCCAAAAACGAGCTGATTGCTGACAACGGGAAGCGTTCTAGCAACACAAACAGCGACACGGGGAGATTTTCCTGCACCGCTTCGGCAATGCCACCAATGCCAAATAGCTCGATTTCTAGTGCCGCGCCGCCAAAGGTCGTCATCCACAAAAAGGTCATTAAGGTCGGCAGCAACAGCACAGCGGCGATAAATTCACCAATGGTGCGGCCATAGGACACCCGCGCAATGAACATGCCGACAAAGGGCGACCAGGCAATCCACCAGCCCCAATAAAACACCGTCCAGCCGTTTTGCCAATCGGTTTCGACATAGGTCTCATTCCAGGTGCTCATCGAGGGGAAATTTTGCACATAGACCCCAATGTTTTCGATCAGCGCGTTGAGAATGAACAGCGTAGGCCCAAGCAGCAGCACAAACAGCATCAACAAGGCAGCAACAATGATGTTGATCTGACTCAGGCGTTTGATGCCCGCATCCAGCCCACGGATCACTGACCAGGTGGCCAGTAGCGTGATGCCGGTGATCAAAATCAGTTGCACCCAGGTGCTTTGTTCGATCACGGGAAAGAGATGATGCAGACCGGCATTAACCTGTTGCACACCTAAGCCCAGCGAGGTGGCAACCCCAAACATGGTTGCCACTGTGGCCATGATGTCGATAATGTTGCCAATTGGTCCGTAAATGCGCTCGCCAAACAGCGGATAAAATACCGAGCGGATTGACAGTGGCAGCCCTTTGTTAAAGGCAAAAAAGGCCAGCGCCAGACCGACTAGGGCATAGACCGACCAGGGGTGCAATCCCCAATGCAGAAAGGTGAAATCCATTGCCACTCGTGCGGCTTCTGGGGTTTGCGGCTCTGCCAGTGGCGAGGAGACAAAGTGAAACATCGGCTCGGCAACGCCATAAAACAGCAGCCCAATGCCCATGCCAGCACTAAACAACATCGCCAGCCAAGCAGTATAGGAAAATTCGGGCTTGGCACCCTCGCCGCCAAGGCGAATGCCGCTAAAGCGTCCGACCAGCAACACCAGAATAAAGACGAGAATGATATTCATGGTGGCGACAAAAAACCAGCCGCCATAGATGGAAACGGCGGTTTGAACTTTGCCAAAAAGCTCGTCAACATGGGCCTCAAAAAACAAGGTCAGGGCAACAAACAGTAAGATAATGCTTGATGAGCCAAAAAAGACCCAAGGATGGACATCGAGTTTAAACCAGGGAGCGGGGGCGGCATCAGCCGCTGATTGTGGTGGGGTGGGTTCTGACATCGTACGGGGTCACTCCTATCAGTTAGCAAATCAGATGCGATTTTGTTTGACACAACACTAGGTTTTTATGCGATTATATACCTATGAAACAACCGCTCATTGCCTTGATTAGCATTTTGTTGTATCTGTCGAGTGCCGGCATGATTGCCGTGCGCCTGTTTCGGCGCGAGCATCCGCGACTGCCGCCACGGCAGTTCGCGCTGGCGCTGGCCTTTGGTGGCCTGCTGATGCACACCTGGCTATTATACCAGCATATCTTCGCGCCCACTGGCCTTAATCTGGCATTTTTCAACGCGCTGTCGCTGGCATCATGGACAGTGGTCGCCTCGTTGCTGGTTCCCAGCCTCACCAAGCCCGTAGAAAATTTAGGTATCGTGCTGTTGCCAGTGGCCGCCTTGACCATTGCCCTCGATGCCATGTTTCCCAACATTGGCTTTATGAGTCCGGAGGCAAGCTGGATTTTAAAACTGCATGTTTTATTGTCGATGCTCGCCTATAGCCTGCTGACCATCGCCAGCGTCCAGGCGATTTTGTTGGCTGTGCAAGATCATTATCTGCGGGCGCGCCAGCCCGGCGGCTTCATCCGCTCCCTGCCGCCGCTGATGACCATGGAGGCGATGCTGTTTGAGATGATCAGTGTGGGCTTTGTCCTGCTCACGCTGGCACTGATCAGTGGCCTGGCTTTCCTAGAAAACATGTTTGACCAACACTTGGTCCATAAAACCGTGCTCTCAGCAGTGGCGTGGCTGGTCTTCGGCTCACTGCTCCTCGGGCGCAAACTCTGGGGCTGGCGCGGACGCAAGGCAATTATCTGGACACTCAGCGGCTTTGCCTTGCTGATCCTGGCTTATTTCGGCAGCAAACTGGTGCTAGAAATCATCCTCAATTAGGCGACTGTTGAACGCCATCCACCTTAATTTTCGCCGGTGTAGCTCAGTTGGTAGAGCAACTGATTCGTAATCAGTAGGTCAGCGGTTCAAATCCGCTCATCGGCTTTATAAAACAACGGCTTAAAAGCCTAGCGCAATGCTAGGCTTTTTCATTTAAGAAAAAAAGCGGATATCAGGTGAGTCGGCTATATGCGGCAATATAGTTTCGCAGGAACTCCGTTAAGACACAGCGTATGCCAAGCACTTGGTGGCGGCAAATTCCGCCGCGCCAGGGCGCAGATTGCATCTGGCGTTGGGCGGGCATGGGTGACTATGACATCTGCTGGCTCTGGTTGACGATGCGCACCAAGCCCGCGGCCATCGCGCTTGACCCGTGCCTCCAGTGCTGTCCAGTATTCAAAAAAGCGTGACAACTGCTGGCGTGTATCCGCCAATGCAGCCAGCTCTGCGACCTCGGCGGCACCAAACATGCGCCGGGCGATGGCAACCGCATCCACCCGATGGCGCAGCAGTTCACAATCAATGCCAATCGGCTCGCCAAGCGAGATCGCCAACAACGCCAGATCACCGCTGGTGCTCAGATTGATCTCCAGCGGCAGCGTGGGATTGACCAACATCGGCTTACCCGCTTGTCCCGCAGCAAAAACAATCTGCTCGGGGCGCGTTTTAAGATAGTGCGCTAAAATCACCCGACAAGCGACATGGGTGCGGACAAAACAACGGCGCCCCTGTGGATTGACCAGCCGCGCCGCCCGCGCCTGCTCTTGCTCAGAGAGCCAATGCTGCTGAGCGGTAAATGATGCCGATAAACTCGAATCAATTCGCCAGAGATGCACGCTGTCTGCGGTCAGCAAAGGCGGCTGATCGGTCGGGTGCCAAGTTAAACGCAGCATAAATGTTGAATTGATAGCCGATAATTTAGAGCGTGAGCCGCCATGACCCGTGATCAGTGCCGTGATCTGTTTCAGCGACTGCGTGAACTCAATCCCGCGCCCACCACTGAACTGGTGTATCAGTCGCCGTTTGAGTTATTGATTGCAGTGATTCTCTCCGCCCAGGCAACTGATCGCAGTGTCAATCAAGCAACAGCGGTGTTGTTTGCCCACGCCAACACCCCAGCGGCGATAGTGGCACTCGGTGAGGAGCGGCTAAAAACCTTTATTCGCACCATTGGGCTGTTTAACACCAAGGCACGCAACATTATCGCCACCTGCGTCCAGTTGCTAGAGCACCATCAGGGCGAGGTGCCGCGCACCAGAAAGCAACTGCAAGCCCTGCCCGGCGTTGGCCGCAAAACCGCCAATGTGATTCTTAATACAGTGTTTGGTGAGCCAACGCTTGCCGTTGATACACACATCTTGCGGCTTGCCAACCGCACTGGACTGGCATCCGGTCACACCCCAGCAGCAGTGGAACAGCAATTATTGCACATCATCCCCGAAGAGTTTTTGTGCAACGCCCATCATTGGCTGATTTTACATGGTCGCTATATCTGCACCGCTCGCCAACCGCGCTGCGAGCAGTGCGTCATCGAGGATCTCTGTGCTTATGACAATAAAACCCTACCACCGCTGGCTTGATTTACTCGATCATCTCAGCCGATAACACTGAGTTCTGGTGGCAGCGGACTAGACCGCGTCCGGCATCGCTTGGGCAGGTGTGGGACATATTCTCAATACAAATGTTGTTGAAAATCCACAAACACTTCGCGAATCTGGTTCGCAGGCCCCAATTCCTGCACGGCATCGCCGAGGCTATGGTACTTCAATGCAATCAACTGCGGCAGCTTGGTTATGTCCAGCTCGCTCACGCCTTGCGCAACATAGTGATCGAGAATGAAGCACAAAAATTCCTGCTGCCGGTAGTCGTAGCCGTGAAAGATGCGCGCTTTGTGGGCATTGACGCGCTCGGCTCGGCTCACTGGTGCCATGTTAAACGCGATATAGGCAAGTACATCGTAGAGATCGCTGTGTTCGGCGGCAATCAGCTTGCCAACATTGCCCAACTGTTGTCGGCTGTAGCCTTTTTCCTCCAGCCCCGCCAGCAGTTGATTGCGAGTCTGGGGGCAGCGCCACAGGCGGCGGAGTTCGTCTTCGTCTTTGAATAGCTCGGGCAGATCGCCGAACAGGCGCTGAATGAACTGGGCAGCCGAGATCGGCTGACCGTCTGGACTCCAAAAGCTGGTCGCGCTCATGTGCTGGATGGTGCGTTCCTTGCCATCGGCGAGCTTGATGCGCAGCTTGTGCAGCGGCTGGGCATGGGCATCCGATGCCGAGGAATCTGATCGCTTGAGGGGTGGCGCATCGTCAAGGCTGTGCGCTGTCGCAGTCGGCTCCGGCGCTTGTGGCTCGCCGTCCCAGTCTGGATCGCTGAAGTGCTCGTAGGCTTTGACAAAATCGTAGATGGTGAATTGATGCCTCCTCCGGCTGAAGCCGGTGGATTCCCCGGCTCGCCTTTGGACTTCGTCTAATGAGGTTGGCACCCCAACCCGGCACTGGTGTTTGATCTCACAGCAGAGACATCCAATGCCTTACTTCAGGTTTGCCCTACCTTTCGGATTGCGGTTACCCACGCGAGCAAGCTGAGAGCTGTTCTGGTACTTTGCGCGGACGGATTTGCCAAATGGCGGGTTAGACCCGTCCGCTAAGTTGAATGTTTGCCTCCAGTGATTATTAGTATAACGCTGTTACCGGTAACTTCAAGCTTTTTTACCAGAGGCGGCTGTTGGCGTGCTCAACATACCAATCAACAAACCGCTGAATTCCAACCTCAATCGGCGTTGTCGGTTGATAGCCCAGATCATGCACCAATTCACTGACATCAGCATAAGTATCGGGGACATCACCTGGTTGCAGCGGCAACAATTTTTTTACGGCACTGCGTTTTAAGCACTGTTCTAACACCTCGATATAACGCAGCAGTTCCACCGGCTGTTGATTGCCAATGTTATAGAGCCGATAAGGGGCTTGGCTGGTGGCGGGATTGGGTGCAGCGCCGTCCCAGTGCATATCTGGTGTCGGTGGCTGATCAAGCACCAACAGGATGCGATCTCGACCGGCGGCGACGGCCTCTAGTGCCTGATTGATGGCGTTGTGCTGATAATAACGCGCCTGCCAGGCACCGCC
>SKYD01000128.1 GCA_007128075.1 Thiorhodovibrio sp. | reverse complement strand
TCGCCGCAAAGCAAGCGCCCGCTGCAATGTGCTCGATAAAGCGCAGGGTATCGTCCTTGGGCGCACGGTTGTGTTCTTGACGCTGAGTCGCGCCCCAGACCAGAGTTTTTGCTTGCGTATCCTTGGACACACGCAGCGAAGTCATCAGCAACGCACCGCGCCCGCTGCCTTTCGTGCTACCGAGCAGTGCATCTAGGTCATTGTCTGTCAGTGCGCCAAGGGCGATGAGCTCCTCCCCCGCCTCGCGCAACAGCCCCTTGAGATGGCTGGCGCGGATCACCGGCTGGTTGTGCCGATCTCGCTGTACCAGCGCATCAATGTCACCGCCCCCAGTCCCTGAGCCAGTGTATAAATCTTCTATTGCCTCCACCCGCAGATGAATCAAGACTGGCACTGACTCAGACATGTTTTTTCCCCAAGTGGCTGATTTCACGCAGACCGATAATGTCTAGGGCGTGGGTCAGATGATAGTGATCGTCTAACTCATGCCAGAGTGTCTTGGTCTGCCCACTCAACTGCGCCTGCACCGCTGGTGGCAGGCGTGCAAAGGCCATCTCCGCCATCAGGCGCCCCTGTTCACACGCACTGCGCAGTGTACGCAGTGGCGAGCGGGCGGCTTTGCTGTCCTCATCACCCGCATGGTCAAGTGCCTGTGCCGCAGTGATTAAATGCTCAAGACTGTCATCACCCAAAACGCGGTACGGTCGGCCAGTGAGTAATAAGGTCTCTGGCTGATCATTGACCAGATACTGCACCCGCTCGGTCTGTTGCCGCGCCTCCTTTACTCCCTCAAACCAGGATTGTGTCACCACCTGCCAGTCGATCACCGAAGTCTTGTCGTCCTCGGGCAGGGCGCGATACAGCCGCTTGGCACTGGAGGCGAGACTTTCCGCCAGCACATGCAGCCGATGGATGGGATAGGTTTTTTTAGCAATCGCCACACCGATGGCAACGGTCAATGGCTTGTTATCGGTCAAGGTGTCTTGCTGCAATGCCTCGGCATAGTGACGAGCAAAATCCAGCGCCTGATTGGCACGACAGGCAAGCAATAAATCATCACCGCCGAGCATTAGGATTTCGTAAGGACGCACCCCGCCGACTTGGGTAAAGGTCTTTTGCAATGCTGCAACCACTGCCCGCCGCACCGTCACCCGCATACTGTGAAAAAATGCCTCGCCATGGGCTTCTTTGACCACCTCATCCGTGGATTTTGCCTGATCCCGCCATGCTTTGTAACGCTTACCGATGCCATTGCCGTCGGCATGGATCAGCGCCAAATAGTCACCCGAGGCAAGATCGCCAAGATCCTCTGGATCACGCCAATCCATTTTGTGATCAGGGTAAAGCGCCGACCGTAGCAGACCGATGATGTCGTGAGTGTGTCCGTTGTAAAACCAATCGCCCCATTCCAGCCGATGTTTCACCGACTCGCCCTGCCAATAGCCCTTATTATTGCGCTCAGACGCTGGCCCTTGTCCGGTCTCCTGGCAGACTTGCAAGACAGGTAAATCCAACAGCGCGGTTTCGTGCAGGTCACGCGACTGGCGCTGCGGTTTTGCTGATTCAGGAAATTCCTCAATGCGTGTCTCATACAGCACTCCGGGCAACTGCTCGACCAGCACCGCTTCTGCCTGTCGCCGAAAGTGCTCGGCCTTCAATTTGTCATCAAACAGCACACTAAAATGCCCGCCATCGCGGGCAAGAATACCGCTTTGATAGAGTGCGGCGGGGTCGTCACGATCTGTTTCAGGGGCCGTGTTTAACGGATCATCAGCCGCCGATTGCAAGCAAACCTCTGTCGGCCAATTAAGTTGAGCGCCCTGATTTGTCAACAAATTCGGCAGCTCATGGCGCATGGTCTGCCCAATCAGCGCATTGGCGCCGAGCATGGCTTTCAGGCGCGGCACCTCAAAGATAAAGGTCTGTACCCGCTTGAGTTCGATGGTAAGTTTGAATTGTGGTTTCTCCGGCATCGGTTAGCCCTCGATGACGCGGTTTATGAGCAGCCCTTCATGGGTCTTGCGCACCTCGCTACGCGCCAAATCAAAACGCTGTGGCCCTTGCCAGCAGCCATAGTCATCTTTTTTCCAGAGTGGAAACTGAATGTCGGTCATGCCGACGGAGATAAGCCATAGCCAACGCATTGTTTTTACCTTTCTAGCACTTCAATGGCGGGTTGTTGCGCAGATAATCCTTGATCTCGCCGATGATCTGTTGTGCAGTTTCCTGGCGTGGTTGACACTTGTCCGCCCAAGGTCGCCCTGGATGGAGCACATCCCAACGCGAGCGCAAGCCTGCATGACGGCCTTTTCCTGGATCATGGTTGCCAAATCCATCAACCACTTTGTTCCGCAAGTTAAAATGTGCAAGTGTGCTTAATTGAGATTTGGCAAGACACATAGCGACCGATGCCGCAACTTGACGACCTAGAGCCACTGGCACTGCATTGCCGAGTTGGCGCATGGTTTCCGTCCATGATCCGTGAAAAACATAGCTATCTGGAAAAGTTTGTAACCGTGCCGATTCTCTAACACTAAAATAACGGACAGTGCCATTGTCCAGCACCATCATGTTTTCACCGCCTGGTACACCATGATCACCTGCCTTGAGTGTCTTTGCGGGTAGATCCAGCGGGCTGCCGGTATGCCCTGGATAGACCTTCGCGCCGTCCTGAAAGGTATGATTCAGAAATCTGTGCGCGTTTTGCTCGCGGGGATCAGGGAGGTCTATCAAGGAATCACGAACCGTTCTCCACGGCTGTTGATCACAGCAGATGCTGTTGGCTGCCAGTTTGCGAACTTTTGCCGCCCATGTTTTGGGCATCTTGGGGCGGCGATTGGTGGTGATGCCATGTCGATCCCAGTATTCTCCAGTGACCCACTGTGAATAAAGCAAGGCATTGAGGTCATGGGTTGGGTGAGGGAATGACCATTCAATCCCGAGATCGGCACGGAAGCCAACGAGAAAGATGCGTTCGCGTTTTTGTGGCACACCGTAATCAGCCGCATTCACCAGCGTCGGCACCACATTGTAGGTTAACCCCGAGACATGCAGCGCACCAGAGGTTTTTTCAGCTTGCAGTCGGCTAAAATGAGCGAGCCAGTGTTCATCAGTGCGGCGGGTGACTTCGGGAAATTCCAGTTGCAGCAGCAGGTATTGGTAGTAATTTGCAAAACTTGAACGAGTCAGTCCCTTCACATTTTCGATGATGAACGATTTAGGTCGCAACATCCGCACCACCTCAATGGTGGCAGGAAACATATCGCGCTGATCGTCGTAAGCTTGGTGTTTGCCACCCATCGAAAAAGGCTGGCATGGCGGCCCACCCGCAAGCAGATCGATCCCTTCAGGGATTGACGACCAATCAACTGTCCGCACATCGCCTTCCCACAACGGCCAATCAGCAACCACTGGATAACCGCGTTTCTGGTTTTCTTTGATGGTGTCACATGCCCAGCGATTACGCTCGATCACGGCAAGAGAGCGAAAACCTGCCAACGCAAC
>SKYD01000237.1 GCA_007128075.1 Thiorhodovibrio sp. | reverse complement strand
TGATTTGTGTTTCAGGATTTCCTGCTTCAAAGCCTTTTCAGACCATAGCAGTAAATAGTATTCCTTGTTATGACTTTTTAGAAAAAACACAGGCATTGCCATTGTTTTGTTTTGATCAAGAAGGAAACTGCACCGACAACATCACCGACTGGGCACTGAAACAATTCACCGCACATTACAAACCCAAAATCGGCACCGGCAAAGCAGCGCGTAAAATCGACAAGCCCGCTATTTTTTACTATTGCTACGCCGTTTTACACGATCCCAATTACCGCGAAAAATACGCCCTCAATCTCAAGCGCGATTTTCCGCGCATTCCGTTCTATGCCAACTTTTGGCAATGGGCGGACTGGGGCAAAACGCTGATGGATTTACACATCGGTTTTGAGACTGTCGAGCCGTATCCGCTAACCCGCACTGATATTCCCGATGACAAAGCCCGCGCTGCTGGACTGTTGCCCAAGCCACTGCTCAGAGCCAAGCGCGAAGAGTGTGTTATCGTACTCGATAGCGAAACCACTTTGAGCGACATCCCGCCCGTCGTCTGGGACTATCGCCTCGGCAATCGCTCGGCACTGGAGTGGATTCTCGACCAATACAAAGAGAAAACCCCGAAAGACCCCACCATCCGCGAGCAGTTCAACACCTATCGCTTTGCCGATTACAAAGAACAGGTGGTGGATTTACTCCAGCGCGTGACCACGGTGAGCGTCGAGACGATGCAGATTGTGGCGGCGATGCGCACTGTAGACGAAGAGTGAGATCAGCCAACTCCCTATTGCGTCACGCGGGTAATTTGTAGCACCAGTGGAATCTGACGCAGACGGCGGATCACGCGCGCCAGATGGTCACGGTGGTTGACTGTGACTAAAAATTCCAAGGTGGAATTGAGGCCGTCGCGATCACGGGTTTGCACATTTTCGATATTGGAGCCAGATTCAGCAATGGCAGCAGCCAAAGTTGCCAATGTCCCACGGCGGTTGTTAATCTCAACCCGTATCAGCGTGGCAAATTCACCACGCGGCTCCGCCGCCCACACCACATCCAGCCAATCGGTGCGTTTGGTCTGATAATCACCCAGATTGCGACAGATCGCACGGTGTACCACCAGCCCCTTGCCGGGGTTAAACAGCCCGACAACCTGATCGCCTGGAATTGGCCGACAGCACCGCGCCAGATTGACCACCATGCCCTCGGTGCCAAGAATCGCCAGATGCGCCGCTGGCCGCTGGTCGCGCTGTTCGGGGTCACCCAGAGTTTCTTCTAAATGCACGCCAGCGAGGCGGCGGGCGACCAACAGCGGCAACCGATTGCCGAGTCCGACATCAATCAATAGCCGCTCCAGCGTCATCAGACCGCTTTCGGCAAGATAGCTGTTCAGATGCTCGGTGTCGATTTCCTCAATCATCAGCCCGTTGTTTGCCAACTCGGCGTTGATCATCCGCCGCCCCAGGGCTTCCGCCTCACGATCCTGAAGTTTTTTGAGATAACCGCGCACATTCGCACGCGCTTTGCCAGTGACAGTGAAATTCAGCCAGGCAGCATTGGGAGTGGCACCCGTGGCGTTGATAATCTCAACCGTTTGACCGCTGTGTAATATGGTGCGCAGCGGTGCCAAACGGCGATCAATGCGCGCTGCCACACAGGTGTTGCCAATATCAGAATGGATGGCATAGGCGAAATCGACCACAGTCGCGCCCCTGGGCAGCACCATGATCTCACCCTTGGGAGTAAACACATAGACCTCATCGGGAAACAGGTCGATCTTGACATGCTCAAGAAATTCCTGCGAATCACCCGACTGGCGCTGCATCTCAAGCAGATTTTGCAGCCAATCACCCGCCAAGACGGGCGTGCTCTCGCGCTCACCGCTGTTTTTATACAGCCAGTGCGAAGCAATGCCCGATTCGGCGATGCGGTTCATATCATGGGTGCGAATCTGAATTTCGATGGGCACCCCATGCGGACCAAACAGCACCGTATGCAGCGATTGGTAGCCGTTGGATTTGGGAATGGCGATATAGTCTTTAAAGCGCCCGGGAACGGGTTTGTAAAGATTATGCACCTGCCCGAGTACCCGATAGCAGTCATCAACCGATTCGACAATCACCCGAAACGCGAACACATCAACCAAGTCACGAAACGATTTCGCCTTGTCGCGCATCTTGAGATAAATGCTATACAGATGCTTTTCGCGGCCACTGACCTCAGCAACAATCTGTTCCTGAGCCAAGCGATTGCGAATGGCGGTGGCAACATTCTCTACGACTTCATGTTGATGACGACGCACCTGCGCCACCGCTTTGGCTAAGATGAAATGCCGCCACGGCCAGTAATGACTAAACCCAAGTTGTTCTAATTCCAAGCGCAGACTGTTGATGCCCAAACGATTGGCAATCGGGGCGTAGATGTCTAAGGTTTCGCGGGAGATGCGGCGGCGTTTAGAAGGTGACATCACCCCTAGCGTGCGCATATTGTGCAAGCGGTCGGCGAGTTTGATCAGAATCACCCGAATATCGCGGGTCATTGCTAGGAGCATTTTGCGAAAACTCGCCGCCTGGGCCTCGGCGCGGCTTTCAAAATCCATCTGGTTGAGCTTGCTCACCCCATCAACCAGCTCGGCAATTTCTTGGTCAAACAGCTCGGCAAGTTGCTCTTTGGCGGTGGCGGTGTCCTCGATGACATCGTGCAAAATGGCTGCCATCAGACATTTGTGATCCATGCGCATGTTGGCAAGAATCCGCGCCACCGCCAGCGGATGGTAGATATACGGCTCGCCGGAGCGTCGCTGCTGTCCCTCATGCACCTCGGCACTAAACAGATAGGCGGAATAGACCTCGCTGATCTGATCGCGGGTCAGATACGACTCCAACTGAAAACACAGATCGCTGATTAAAAAGCGGCGTGGGCACTCAAAGCTTTCATCTGGCAACATCTTGCAACATCAACCGTCGCCGATACTTCGCAATTCTTCGCTGAGTGTCGCCTCAACCGATTGGGTGGGACTGACCAGCGGCTGCCGAGCAATGGTGCTTGGATTCAGCACCCCAGCAGCGATCTCACGCAACGCCATCACGGTGGGCTTGTCTTTTTCCCAAGGTAACAGCGGGGCCACCCCATTGCTCAACTGGCGAGCGCGTTTTGTCGCCACCAAAACGAGATGAAAGCGATTGTCAACATAATCCAGACAGTCTTCAACGGTAATTCGCGCCATGCACTTTCTCCATAATAACTTACTCGGAGCGAGTCATGGATGACGAGCGACCCGCCAGCGAGTCGCGTCACGAAGTGGAGCGCGAGCGCCTGCGCATTGCAATGCGTCGCGCGCTGTTGTTTTAGGCGTATTCATATTGGCATGTGCCTCGTGTTGAATGAAAAAGGGTGCCGGTCTTTCCCGGCTGTCAGCTCTTACGAGCACACCCGAAGGTGTGAAGGCCACCTCGCCAATGTTATTGAGTGGTTTCGCGTGAACCGCACCGCCCATTGCCGCGCCCTGTGCTGTTTAACGGTTCACCGT
>SKYD01000231.1 GCA_007128075.1 Thiorhodovibrio sp. | reverse complement strand
GTTCTCGCCAATGTGAACATTGTGACCGATCTGAATCAGGCTATCGAGCTTGGCCCCGGCCTCGATGCAGGTGTCCTCCAGCGCCCCACGGTCAACACAGCTATTGGCACCGATCTCGACATCATCGCCAAGCACCACGCGACCGATTTGCGGAATGCGCACCCAACGCGCCCCATCGCGGGCGAAGCCAAAGCCATCGCGCCCAATAATTGCGCCTGGATGCAGCAGCACCCGCTCACCAAGCACACAGTTGGCACCAATAACAACACGCGCCCTGAGCTGTGAATCAGCGCCAATCTGTGCCCCGTGCTGCACAATACAACCAGCACTGATCACCACCCGCGCCCCAATGATGACCTCGGATTCGATCACAGCCAGTGGTCCAATGCTGGCGCTAGGATCAATCTGCGCCGTGCTTGCCACCACAGCAGAGGGATGAATGCCAGGTGAGATCGGCAGCGATGGATGCAACAAACGGATCGCCTGAGCAAAAGCAAGATAGGGATTGGCAACGACTAGTGCCGCGACTGGACAGGATGGCACATCTTTCGCGGCAAGAATCACTGCAGCGGCTTGGGTGTGTGCCAAACGCCCACGATAGCGCGGATCGGCTAAAAAACTCACACAATCAGCTTGCGCCCGATCAAGTGTCGCCACCCGCGTGACCGTGCGACGGGCATCGCCATGTAGATCGGCACCCAGTTCATGCGCTAATTGCCCCAGAGTGATCGCCACGAGAGACTTGATCGCAGTTAGCGGTTGGTGAATTGCTGTTTTAAACGCTCGATAATCTCTTCTGAGACATCAATGCGCTTGCTAAAATACACAACACCTTCACTTAAAATCAGGTCAATCTCCTTTTCGCGGGCAATTTGTTCGACAACCTCTTCCATTTGACGCACGAGCCGACTGCGCAGCTCATTTTTGCGCAACGCAAAGTCCTCTTGCAATTCTTCCTTGTCATAACGCAGTCTGCGGGTGCGGGCGCGAATATCATTGCGTAGCCGCATGATCTCATCTTCGCTCATCAGTGAAGAATCGCGCTCAAGCTGGCGCTGCAATTGATCGATGTCGTTTTGTTGTTCGAGCAGCTTGCTTTCACGCTCATACAGCTCATCGAGCAACAGACGGCGAGCGGATTGATATTGTGGTGATTGCTCAACGATGCGATTGGGATTAACAACCGCGACCCGAAATTCATTCGCCAATGCGTTGGGGGCAGCAAGCAATCCACAGATCATTAACCATGACAATGCTCGGACATTAGCACACATGATGCTTCCACCTAGAAGGTTTGGCCCAAAGAAAACTGAAAGGTTTGGGTGCGATCATCATCCGCTGGATTCAGTGGATGGGCGAGACTGATGGCAATGGCACCCACCGGCGACAGCCACGCCAGCGACAACCCGGCTGAGTAGCGAAAATCACCGGCATCAAATCCAGTCGATTTAACCAGCGGATTGTTTTCTGTCCACCACACATTGCCAAAATCAAGAAAGGTGCCAAGTCGCAAGGTTCTTTCAAGTTGTCCACCAATCGGGGGCGGGGCAAATAATTCGACACTGCCGCCGAGCTTTAAGTTACCACCCACCGAGCCGCGCCCCGAGGCCGCTTCACGCGGTCCCAAGCTATGTGCTCGCCAGCCACGCACCGACATCGGGCCGCCAGCATAAAAATTTTCGAAAAAGGGCATTTCTTTGGTGGAGCCATAGCCCGCCCCATAGCCAACATCACCGCGCATCGAAAAGGTAAAGCGCCCGGTTAATGGAACATACTGTTGAGCACTGGCGTTGATGCGGTAATATTCTTGATCGCTGCCTGGAAGCGCGATTTCACCAAACAGCCGTTGACGGGCACCTTGCGTTGGCATTAACGCCGAATCACGAGAATCTCTGGTATAACTGGCGGTTAGGAAAAAATCGTGAAATTCATCGCCTTGGGTTTGAATAAAATTCTGCGCCAAGGTGGAAAAATCGCCGGCAAAAAAGCGGGTGAATTGATAACGGAACCCTAGCCCAGCGCGGCTGGTATCGGTGATCGGCAGCCCAAAATTAACCTCGGCGATGCCGACATCGGTGGCATAGTCCGCACCGATGTAGCGATCAAAATCGGTGGTGCGATAGCTTAGATCAAAGCCACGGCTAATTCCATCGACTGTATAATAGGGATTGGTATAAGCGAGCCGATATAACTGATCGCTGCGGCTGCTATTGAACGCAAAAGACACCCGCTTGCCAGTGCCCAGAAAATTATTCTGCGAAATACTGGTATTGAATAAAATGCCATCAGATTGCGAATAGCCAATCCCCGCCATTAAATTTCCCGAAGGGCGTTCTTTAACAGTGACATCGACATCCACAAGATCTGCTGCCCCAGGAACCGCTGGGGTCTCAATCGTCACATCCTCAAAAAAGCCCAAGCGTTGCAGCCGCTCCCGCGAGCGCCGAACCTGTTCAGCAGAAAACCAGGCGGATTCAAACTGGCGCATCTCACGGCGCAACACCTCATCGCGGGTGCGGGTATTGCCTTTCATGTTAATCCGGCGCACATAAACCCGCCGTCCAGGATCAACAAAGAAGGTCACTGCAACCTGTTGCTTGTCGCGGTCGATCTCGGGGATGGTATTGACATTGGCAAAGGCATAGCCCTCATCGGCCAATAAATTAGAGATGCGTTCTGCGCTTTCGCTGGCTGTTTTGCGTGAGAAAATTTCACCGCGACGCATGTGAATCAGCGGAAATAATTGCTCAGTTGGCAAGGATGGATCGCCCGCAAGCTGAATATCGCTGACATGAAACACCTCGCCCTCATCAATCACAATGGTGATATAAATATCATGCTTGGTGGGGCTAATCGACACCTGGGTAGAAACAATATCAAACTCAATAAAGCCGCGATCTAAATAAAACGAGCGCAGATTTTCAAGGTCAGCCGCGAGTTTTTCTCGGGCATATTGATCATTGCGAGTGTAAAACGAATGCCAGCGGGTTGGGCCTAAAGTGAATTGGCGCAACAGTGTGCGATCATCAAACGCCTCATTGCCAATAATATTGATTTGTTTTAGGCGTGAGGTTAGCCCTTCCGTGACCTCAATGCGCACCGCAACCCGATTGCGTTCCAATGGCGAGACCGTCGAGCGCACATCAACCCCATAGCGGCCCGCTGCATAATACTGGCGACGCAGCTCTTGCTCGATACGATCGAGCACCTGACGATTGAAGACCCGCCCTTCAGCCAGTCCGATGTCTTTCAGCCCTTCTTTTAATGCGTCGGTTTTGATCGAGCGATTGCCGACAATCTCAATCTCGGCAACGGCGGGGCGCTCACGCACCACCACGATCAGCACATCGCCTTCGCGCTCCACCGTCACATCATCAAAAAAGCCAGTGCCATAGAGTGCGCGAATAATCGCGGCAGTGACATTATCACTGACCACCTCATCGACCTGAACCGGCAGTGCATTGAACACCGTGCCAGCGGCGATGCGTTGCAGCCCCTCAATCCGGATATCAGCGATGC
>SKYD01000256.1 GCA_007128075.1 Thiorhodovibrio sp. | reverse complement strand
TTTCTCGCACATGACGGGAAACGGTCAATTTGAGTACGCTAGCCAAACTATAAAACAACAACTTAGCAGATGGGTCTTTGTCAGAAACCGTACTCAATATGAAAGTGATAGGTGTTAAGCCGAAGTATTGAGCCATAATACATAGTAGGTAATACCTGATATATTTAGACGGTTTAGTTGATTGGTTAGAAATGCGCTTTATCTTCTAAAATTTTTCGCAAATATATAATATAACGAGTATAGTCGGCTATAGCCACCGCAGATATGCAGTCAATCGGTTGTCATGGGAGCCAAATCAATGTCTGCCGTCAATCAAGCTCGGCAGCCAGCGCATGACATCAAAGCGTTGTTTTTTGGTTTGAGAATTCATCGGCGATAATCTGTGATTTTTTCGTGAAATTCAACGAATCCGCTTGCATCTTCACCTGTGAAAAAACGGGCAGCGGCGATCAAGTTGCACGCGCAACTAGCAAATTCTGTTAGAATAAGCACTGTCTTGCAAAGCTGAGGCGCGATCAAGTGCCCACTGATTTTTCCCCAACGAAGGAGGTCATGCCACTATGGCTCAATTATTCTCAAGTGAATGGATGAACCAGCTCAAAGATGCCTGGAATGCAGAGCCCGAGGTCTGCGAAAAGCTCAAGGCGATCAATTTTAACTCGACGATCACCTGCGGCTTTAAGGACGAAGAAAACCCGCGCGGGGTGTTTGTGGTTGAAGATGGCATCTGCACCAGTGCAGGTGATTGGAGCAACGAAGAGCCGGATTGGGACATGCGCGCCGATATGAAAGATTGGCTTAAATGGGTTGAGAAAGGCATCGGGATGATGGGGCTAGGCACCGCATACGCCACTGGCAAACTCAAATTTAAGGTCGGCGACTATTCTGCGATGATTAAAGATCCACGCATGGCCGGTCCTTTTGTCAAAAGTTTTGGCTTAATGCAGCAGATTGGTGCTGACGAACTCAATCAATAAGCGCAGTCTTGTTGACCGATCCGTCACGGATCGGTCGCACCCATCAAGTATGTCTACTTCTATCACCCTTTGCCGCGCCCATCAAATCGGCAAATCACTCACCGGCCCCGAGGGGCAACTGATCATCCTCAATCAGCTTGATCTGACCATCGGTGCTGGCGAAGCGGTGGCGATCTTGGGTGCCTCTGGCTCTGGAAAATCAACCCTGCTTGGTCTGTTGGCGGGTCTTGATCAGCCCACCAGCGGCGAGCTGTGGCTGTTTGATCAGCGGCTCAATGACCTCGATGAGGATGCCCGTGCTGCACTGCGGGCCAGGCGGGTCGGTTTTGTTTTTCAAAATTTTCAGTTGTTGCCCACTTTAACTGCTTTGGAAAATGTGTTGTTGCCGCTGGAGTTAAGCACTCCACACCGGCGCGATTTGCGTCAACAGGCTGAACAAGCATTGGCGGCGGTGGGATTGCACGAGCGCATGGGGCATTATCCGCGCCAGCTCTCTGGCGGTGAACAGCAGCGGGTGGCGTTAGCCCGTGCTTTTGCCCCGCAGCCTCAAATTTTATTTGCTGATGAGCCAACCGGTAATCTCGATGCTGCCACCGGACAGCGCATCATTGAGCTGTTACTGGAACGCCGCGCCGCAACCAAGGCGGCCTTGGTGCTGGTCACCCACGATCCGGCATTGGCTGCCCGCTGTGACCGCCGCTTAGTGATGGAACACGGGCAGTTACATCCGCAGGCAGATTAGAACAGGATATGGATTAGAACGATCCACCCCAGGATTGTCGCCGCCGCCGAAAATGCAGATGCGGTAAAATCAGCCCAATCAACACGCCAGCGCCAGCAATCAACGCCCCAGTGACTACCCATTTTTGTTTGTCAAGATTGCTCAGTTCCAGATTGTTTTGTTCTAGTTCTCCAACTTTTCGCGTTAATCTGGCAACATCTTCCTGGAGTGCAGCGCGTTCTTGGGTGATATTGACCACATTCGCTGCTGCACGGCGGATCTCGATTAGTTCTTGCTCGATCTGATCTTTATGGTCAACGGTTTCTTGATGGGCTTTAAGTAACGCCTTGTGCTCTTCCTGCAAGGTGGTGAGACGGGCGGTGAGCTGATCAGGGGCTTGTTGCAGCTCATCAAGCTGTGCTTGAATCGCGCTCAGTTGATCGCGCGCGGCAGGCTCAGATTGCAGATAACGGGTCAAAATAAAGCCGATGGTGCCGTCATTGAGCCGAACACGAGAATATCCAGTCTCACGATTTTGTGACAGCACCTGCACCTCGGTGCCGCTGGAGAGAATGCGCACGATCTTATGCCGCGTACTTTCGCCGCTGCGTAAATTAAAATCTCCCTGATCAGTGACATAGGCTGCGGTTTGTGCCAAGATGCTTGAGCTGATCAACAAGCCCCCCAAAAGCATCACCAAACTGCTAAAAAAGTGCCGCTGGTCACGGCGAAAAAAGTGTACGAGACGATGTAAGGCAATCATACAATCAAAATCCACTAAGCGTTAGCAAGTAAATAATCAAGCAGTGCTTTCTGGGCATGCAGCCGATTTTCAGCCTCATCCCAGACCACCGACTGCGGACCATCGATCACCTCAGCCGTCACCTCTTCACCACGGTGCGCTGGCAAACAGTGCATAAACAGTGCATCATCTGCTGCCTCGGCCATAATCGCACTGCTAACACAGAAATCAGCAAAAGCAGCACGGCGAGCGGCAGCTTCGTCTTCTTGTCCCATGCTTGCCCACACATCAGTGACGATCAAATCCGCATGTTGAGCCGCCGCCCGTGGCTCAGTGAACAAGCGACAGCGGGTGTCATCAGTTTTGAGCACCAAGGGGCTTGGCTCAAAGCCCGGTGGGCAGGCAATATTTAGCTGAAAATCAAATAAATGGGCAGCATTGATGTATGAATGGCACATATTGTTGCCATCGCCAATATAGGTCACAGTGCGCCCTTGAATCGAGCCGCGATGCTCGATATAGGTTTGGATATCCGCCAGCAATTGACAGGGATGAAAGCGATCCGTCAGCCCATTGATCACTGGCACCTGCGAATGTTTTGCAAATAACTCCAGCGTTTCATGTTCAAAGGTACGCAGCATGATGGCATCGACCATCCGCGATAACACCCGCGCACTGTCAGGAATTGGCTCGCCGCGTCCAAGCTGGGTATCGCGGGGGGCAAGAAAGATGGCATGACCGCCAAGCTGCGCCATGCCGGTCTCAAACGAGACCCGGGTGCGGGTTGAGGATTTTTCAAAGATCATCCCTAACACCCGCTGCTGCAATGGCAGATAAGGCTGGCCACGGTGCTGTCGCTGTTTTAGCTCAATGGCGCGCGCGATTAAGTCATGCGCCTGTGCTGAGGTGAGATCGAGCAGGGTGAGAAAGTGGCGTGGCGGACAAGTCTCCATGAGCGATGGTTCCCTGTAATAAAATCAATGAGTAGCCGATAATAACGAGCGGATCAACTGACCTAGCACCTGAGCAAGCTGCTGCAAATCCGCTGGATCAGCAATCAGCGGTGGCAACAAACGCACCACCCGCTCGGCGGTGACATTGATCAGCCAGCCCGCTTGCAGAGCCTCAGCCACCAGTGGGCGGGCATCGCACTCTAATTCAATCCCTAGCATCAGCCCCTGACCACGAATGGCAACGATGCCAGCAACCTCGTCGAGTTCTTGCGCCAATGCAGTGCGAAGCATTTCACCGAGCGTTGTTGCTTGTTCGAGCAGACCCGATTGGTCGATGGTGTCGATCACCGCCAGCGCGGCAGCACAAGCCAGTGGATTGCCGCCAAAGGTGGAGCCGTGGGTCCCTGGCCCCAAGGTCAGTGCTGCCTCGCCGCGTGCTAAACAGGCACCCATCGGCACACCGTTGGCTAGCCCTTTGGCCAGCGTCATCACATCGGGTTGGACATCAGAATGCTGATGCGCAAACCAGCGGCCAGTGCGTCCCATGCCAGTCTGAATCTCATCGACCATCAGCAGCCAGCCGTGTTGATCGCAACGCTGGCGCAGTGCGGAGAGATAGTCTGGCGCGGGCACAATGACTCCGCCTTCACCTTGCAGCGGCTCAACCAGCACCGCAACGATGTTGGTGCGGTTGACCGCGACCTTATCAATTGCCTCGATGTCATTAAATGGAACGCGGACAAAACCTTGCACCAATGGCTCAAAGCCAGCTTGGGCTTTGCGGTTGCCGGTGGCAGTGAGGGTGGCAAGTGTACGACCATGAAAACTGTGTTCGGCGACCAAGATCGCAGGCTGGGCAATGCCGCGTTGATGGGCATAAAGCCGAGCTAATTTAATCGCTGCCTCATTGGCCTCGGCCCCCGAATTGGCAAAAAATACCCGATCCATGCCAGCAAGTGCGGTTAGACGCTGACCTAAACGCGCCTGCGCTTCAATCTGATATAGATTGGAGGTGTGAATCAGCCGCCCGGCTTGCTCGCAGATCGCACGGGTCACAGCAGGATGCGCATGGCCCAGCCCGCAGACGGCAATGCCAGCAATGGCATCAAAATAGCGTCGTCCTTGGCAATCCCACAGCCAGGCACCCTCGCCATGGGAAAAGCTCACTGGCAGCCGCGCATAGGTATTCATCAGGGATTCGAGCATGAGGTATCCGAAAAATCAACAATAATAAGTGACCGTAAAACGAAGAAGGCGGTTCCAAACGAATCGGGAGACCGCCTTAACGCAAACACGCCACAAGCCAAAAGCACAACGGCTACTATACCAGCCAGTGAATTGCTATCACAAGTCGCTGACAGAAAATTCGGCAGTCGGCAGCCAACCTGGTTGACTGAGTTGGTGGCTGAGTGCGCTGATCTCATCCGCCAGCGGTCGGTCATCGTCTAGGTGGCTGCTGTGATGACGAATCCGCTGATACAACTGCCCAGAAATGCTGGCAAAGCCTGCCGCCGCCCCGCCAACCAGTTCATAACCCTGGGCTAGGATCAGGCTTTCAATGGCTAGCAGCTCTTGGAGCCGATCCAGTGTGGTGGCACAACGGCGGGCGGCAACTGTTCCCATGGTCACCACATCCTGATTGTTGGCATTGGTGGCAATCGACTGGATGCTGGCAGGATGCGCCTGACTGCGCATTTCAGCAACCACTGCGGTGGCAGTGACCTGGGCACCCATAAACCCACTGTGCAGACCATTGTGGTTGCCGCATAAAAACGCCGGCAATCCGTGGTTGAGGTTGGGATCGGTGATGCGGGCAATGCGTCGTTCGCTGTGAACTGCCAAAATAATCAATGCGTTGTTAAGTGCGTCAGCGGCGAGGGCAATGTGTTGACCAAAAAAGTTGCCACCATGCAATACTTGGCTGTGTTCAGGGACAAGCAGCGGATTATCAGTAACGGACTCTAGCTCACGGATGACCACTTGATGGTGAAAATCCACCACATCTTTGACCGCGCCCAGGTGCTGCGGAGCGCAGCGAAAGCTATAGGCATCCTGCGGCAGCGGTTGATGGGCGCGGGTTGCACCAGCGGCAAGATCAGCGGGCAGGTAGGGCGGAGGCTGGACAACAGGCTGTAAGCGGTGGCTGTCGATAAAATGAGTCCAAAGCATGTGCTGCGCCCACAGTTGGCCAGGATGAGGGCGCAGACGGGCAAGCCCAGGATGCAGTGCCTCACGATGCCCCTGCAATAGCTCACCATAAAGCCCCGTCAACAGTAGCGAAAGCTGCAACAGCCGCTGGCTTCGACAGTGATTGAGCGCGGCAATCGCCGCCATCGCCGAGGTGCCATTGACCAGTGCCAGCGCATCCTTGCCCTGTGGTACCAGTGGAGTGAGCTTGAGCCGCGCCAGTGCCTGCGCGGCGGGTAGGCTCGTTCCTTGTAGCCACACTGTGCCCTGCCCCATCAGCCCCAAGGCGATATGCGCCAATGGGGTCAGATCGCCACTGGCACCAACCGTGCCAATCGCCGGCACTTGCGGCACATAATCTGCTGCCAAACAGTGCAGCAACAAGCGCAAGGTGTCTGGTGCAACTGCCGAATAGCCGCGTGCCAAGGTCAGGACGCGCGCCGCCATGATCGCCCGCACCTGCGATTTGTCGAGCAGGGGGCCAACACCGCTGCAAAGATGGTACACCAGCCCCTGTTGTAGCTGTGCCGAGGCCTGCGGATCAATCGCAGTGTGGGCAAGCGGGCCGTAACCCGTGGTGACACCATAGATGCGGCGGCGTTCGCTGATTAACTGTTGCAAATAGGCGTGACCTGTTGCCACCGCCTGCCAGTGGCTTGGCTGTAGCTCCAGGGTCGCACCCAGCGCGATTGCCTCAAGCTCTTCAGCAGTACAGCCGCCGTGTTCGGCAAGTTGAACGCACGCCATTTTAAGTCACCAGTCGCTGTCTTTGCCCATGGCATTGCTTGGCAGTTGCGCACCGATGGTGAAAGCACGCGGTCGTTCGGGGGCAGTAAGATGCTGATTGCACCAATGCTGTAATTGGTCAATTAACTGCTCTGAATGATTCGCAGAATCAGCAGGCACGATAAACGCTTTGAGGCGGTCGCCCTCATTGGGGCGCATCAGCCGCACCCGAGCCGCCTCAACCTCAGGCAAGGCAGCAAACTGGGCGGCAATCCGTTGTGGAAACACATTGATGCCGCCGACCTGAACCGCCTGATCGAGACGACCGTTGGGGATAAATTGGCGATCATCGTGCCAAGCGAGCGCGTCATTGAGTGGATAACGCTCACCGCTGGCACACTCTAGTAGCGCATCACCCTCAGTCCGCTGCCAGCGCGGCAACAGCGCGAAAGGCTGTTTGGGATCGGTGCGCACCCCAATGCCAGCGGTCTCGCTGGCGCCATAAAGCTCAACCATCGCGCTCAACCCTTGGTGTTTGAGCTGGCGGATGGTCTCTGCCTCACAGGGGCTGGTGGAGGTCACGCCTAACACATGTTGCGGAAAGGGTTGCGCTTGGCGCGCCAGTTGTTTCCACAAAAAAGGAAAACCAAGGATCAGGTCTCCTGCTTGCAGCGTCCTGGCTTGGCAGTGGATCAGTGCCGCCTGATTGCGGATCACCGGCACTTGCAGCCAATCGGCAAGAATCACCGAAAACAGACAGCCGTAGATATGATGAGCAGGGACTAAGGCAATGATGCGCTGGATCGGCTGACCGAGCGTAGCGGCAAACAGCTCACCGCAGTGCTGCACTTCAGCCAACAGCGTCTCCCAACAATGGGCGCAGGCTTTGGGCTGACCACTGCTGCCAGAGGTGAAAAAAGTCAGATGACGGCTACCAATGGTGCGCGTGTGCTGAATCAGCTCGACCCATTCACCAAGCGTTTTGAAGCGCAGCAGATAATCTTGCAGCCCACTGTCACGAAGATGAAACACATCCGCAACCCGCATGGCGAGCACCAGCCGTTCTAGCGAATCGGCATCCAGCGTGCTCGCCGGCGCGTGATCGACTGCGGCAGTGATCGAGGTTCGTTCATCCCACTGCGCTGCGCACTCAACAATATGCGTATCACAGCGCAGGATTTTTAGCTCATCAGCGATGAGCGATTTGATCATCTCCAGCAAGTTTGTTGCCGAAAAAACAACCTGAGACACGGGGAAAAACGAACCCCAGGCTCGCGATTAAAGCCGTCTAACAAACACCCAGTAGGTATTGCCAGTCAGTGATTTTTTCATCTGCACCTTGACCTTGGTCGGCTTCATCTCATAGTCAAAAGTGTACTCAAACATGACACTGAGATTGCCAGCCTTCACACCTTCATCAAACCGCCCCTTAAATTCAGGACGATTTGTACACGGAGCCACTTCGGTGAAGAAGCTTTTGCCAATCACCGATGCCGGGTTACGCCCGGTGATATCGCCTTCGGCGGCGTTGTATTGAATAATTTTGCCCTCAGCGTCTAGCTCAATCGCCCCAAAAGCCAGCTTGTCCAGCTCTGCTTTCGACATTTTGGCTAAATTATTTTCGATATTATCGGCACCAAACGATAAAATTTCCATTGAGCACTCTCTCTGGCTTTGTTGGTAAAAGCGCGCTGCGTAGAGGCAGGATTGCCGATTACAAAGTATAGCAGATGTTGGTGATTACAGCAGAGTGACTTAAATTTTCTGATTGCGCGCCGCAACCAATTGACCAAAGCGCGTTAAAACTTCTCGGGCTTGTGGGGTGGCAGTCACTGCTTGCAGGCGATCTGTCACTGAATGCCCGGCTGCGGTGATGGCTGCTGCCTGTGCTTGGATATAATCCCGTGAAATAGCGGCATCAAATTCGGGATGAAATTGCACACCCCAAGCGCAGTCGCCAAAGCGCACGATCTGGTGCGCTTCGTGGTCGCTGGCTGCTAAAATGACAGCATTGGCAGGCAATGTTACAACACTTTGGGTATGGGTGACATGGGCATAAAACTGATCGGGCACTGCTGCAAACAGTGGATCGTCATGCCGAGCACTGTTGGCGCGAATCAACACCGTGCCAATCTCAGGGCCTGCGGGATGGGCATCGACGCTGCCACCAAGCGCCCGCGCTAGCAATTGATGGCCATAGCAAATACCGAGTACTGGCACCTGATGCGCCAGCAACGACGGCAGCCACTGCTCAACGGCAACACTCCACGGCAAACAATCTGTCACCATCGCGTGCGAACCCGTGATGATCACTCCCGCACACTGTGCAGGGTTAGGCAGTGCCGCACCCTCAGCAATCGCTAACACCTCGACCGCCACGCCAGGATTGGCAAGAGCCGCTTCGACCCAAGCATCAAAATCGCCAAACCGAGCAGCGGTTGCGGGATAGGTGGTGCCGACTTTTAAAATGTAGAGTGGATTCACTGTTGGTCTTCACCAATCTTTGGCTCTGGCAACACCAAAGTCAACTGAGTACCCGCTTCCGTTGAGCTGGTCATGGTCAGGGTGCCGCCCATGGTCTCTGCCATCAAGTGCGCAGAATAGGTCCCCAATCCAGTGCCTTGGCGTTTGCCAGAGGTGGCATATTTCTCAAAAAACCGATCACGAATCGAGTCGGGTACCACTGCTGGATTGTGGATGGTCAGCGTGACTTGAGCGTCATCTCGCGTTAAATGCAGCTTGACCACATCACCCGGACTAGATGCCTCAATCGCATTTTGCACCAGATTATAGAGCATCATGTGTAGCAGCATCTCCTCGACTGGAAATGGCGCGTCAGCACTTGCGTCGCAGTCAAATTCAAGCCCGACCTCCATCTGCTTGGCTAAAATCCGCATACTCGACACCACCGATTGCACTATTTGATGCAGATTGCTCGGCACGGGATTATAGTGATAACGCTTGGTCTCCATCTTGTAAATGTCCAACGAGCGATGGATCATACCAAGCATTTTGTGACCAGAGTCACGGATCAACTGCAGATTTTCGTGCTGTTCTTCAGTGAGGTTGTCATCATCAATCATCAGATCGACAAAGCCGATGATCGGCGATAGCGGGGCTTTGAGATCATGACGCAGCACCCGATCTACCTCATCGCGCAGCTTGGCTGCCTGTTCCAGCCCCAGCGCGTGCGCACGCAACGCTTGCCGCGCCTGACTGGCTTGCAGATGGGTGGCGACGCGGGTGCGCACCAGTGCCATATTAAAAGGTTTGTGGATATAATCCACAGCACCTAGCTCCAGCCCGCGCTTCTCGCTGTTCTCGTCATTGAGTGCGGTGAGAAAAATTACTGGAATATCGGCGGTTTCAGGATTTTGTTTGAGTCGGCCGCAGACCTCAAAGCCATCTAGCTCCGGCATCATGACATCGAGCAGGATCAAATCGGGGCGTTTTTCAGCCGCCAGATGTAGGGCGCGCTCACCGTGACGTGCCACCACCAAGCGGTAATCATTCATCAGGCCGCATTCAAGCACCTGTAAATTGTCTGGCATATCATCAACGAGCAACAGCAGTGCCTGTTGCTGTGCTGCCGCTAGGTCTGGTGGTGGCTCTGGTGCAAAAGACATCACGAATCATTACCCCCTGTGCTGTGTTAAGCGATTGTTCATCTTTGATTCAGCGCACGCTTGAAAACGAATTAAGAAGCATTTATTGTGATCGAAGCGTTCAGTCTCTATTTGCTGATTATTGCGCAGATGATCGCGGTGGTTGCCACCTCGATTCATATTGTGTTAAGCCAGCGCGATGTGCCCTCGGCTGTCGGCTGGATGGGACTGGTGTGGCTGACACCGCTGATTGGTTTGGTATTATACTGGATTTTTGGTGTCAATCGCATCACCCGTAAGGCGCATCGGCTGCGTCCTGAAACCGCCCGTCACACCCCACTACGCCCCGAGCAGCAAGCCCCGCATCAGCTTGCCGGTCGCTTCCCAGAGCTGATTGCCCTCGGGCGCGTTGGCGATCAGCTCACTCAGACCGCGCTGGCGCATGGCAATCGCGTCCAGCCGCTGATCAATGGCGATCAGGCGTATCCACAGATGCTGGCGGCAATTGGACAAGCACAATGCAGCGTGGCGTTGTCAACCTATATTTTCGAGGCCGATTGCATCGGCGCACAATTTATTGACGCATTGGCACAAGCACAGCAACGCGGGGTCGCAGTGCGGGTGCTCATCGACGGGGTTGGTCAGCATTACAGCCGCCCGAGCATTGCCCATCGGCTGCGCCAGCGCGGGCTACAGGTGGGGATTTTTTTAACCTCGGCATTGCCGATTCGCAACCAATATCTCAACCTGCGCAATCACCGTAAAATTCTGGTGGTTGATGGCCGCATTGGATTCACTGGCGGGCTGAATATCCGCAGTGCCTGCATGTTGGCCACCCAACCGCCGCGCCCGGTGCAAGATTTACATTTTCGGATCGAAGGGCCGGTGGTGCGGGGACTGATGGAAGCATTTGCACTTGATTGGACTTTCACCACCAACGAGCAGTTGCGTGGGCGGCGGTGGTTTCCGAGTTTAACGGCGGTTGGCGACAGCCTCGCCCGCTGCATTGCCGATGGACCTGATGAAGATTTTGATGTCATTCGGCGGCTGATTCTTGGCGCACTTGCCGAGGCGCGCCAGCAGGTGCGGATCATCACCCCCTATTTTTTGCCCGATCAGACGCTGATCACCGCCCTCAATGTCACCGCGCTGCGCGGGATTCGGGTGCAGATTCTATTTCCCGAACACAATAATCTTCGCTTTGTGCAATGGGCAGCCACTGCCGAGGCCGAGCGCATTCTCAACGGTGGGTGTCAGGTTTTTGTCTCACCGCCGCCCTTTGATCACACCAAATTGATGTTGATTGATCAGCGCTGGTGTCTGTTTGGCTCGGCGAACTGGGATCCGCGCAGTTTGCGGCTCAATTTTGAACTTAATGTGGAATGTTACGACAGCGCGGTCAGTCATCGCCTCAACCGGCTGTTTGATGACAAGCTCAAAACAGCAAAGGCACTCAATGCCGCTGAGCTACGCGGTCGCCCGCTGGTGGTCAAGCTGCGCGACGGATTTGCGCGGCTGTTTAGCCCCTATTTTTAGCCTGATGGCTGATAGTCACGCCACGAGGCCGCAGCGCGCGGGCGGGCAGGAATGTGCATCGAATGGGCATGACAGAGCGCGATGGCGAGCGCGTCGGCGGCATCCTCGCTTGGGGTTTCAGCGAGCTTAAATAATACCCGCACCATGTGTTGCACCTGGGCTTTGTCGGCGTTGCCAGTGCCCACCACCGCCAGCTTGACCGACTTCGGGCTGTATTCATGTACCTCAACCCCGCCGCGCAGCCCCGCACAGAGTGCCGCCCCCCGCGCCTGGCCGAGCTTGAGCGCGGCCTTGGGATCGCGGGCGAAAATCAACTGTTCGACGGCCATCAACTCGGGGCGATGTTCAACAACGAGCTGCTCAACTGCTGCAAAAATCACCCCTAAACGCTGCGGCCACGGCTGATCGCCGACTCGAATGCAGCCGCTGGTCAGATAGCGACTGTGCCGCCCATCGCTCTCAATCAGCCCGAAGCCGGTGTTGCGTGAGCCAGGATCAATCCCCAAGATGCGCGGCATGATCAACTGTCAAGTTCAGCCATGATCTCATCGCTGATGTCGGCATTGTTAAACACATCCTGAACATCATCGAGATCGTCAAGGGCATCGATCAGCTTGAGTAATTTTTCTGCGGTGTCCCGATCCAGCTCAACCTGGGTGGCGGCGTTGTAGCCGACCTCGGACATGCTGGTATCAAAACCAGCCGCCCCCAGCCCTTCGCACACAGAACCAAAGCTCTCGGGAGTGGTGATCACATCCAGCGAGCCATCGCCATTGAGCACCACATCCTCCGCACCCGCCTCAAGTCCGGCCTCGATGACTGCATCCTCATTGGTGCCAGGCTGAAAGCTAATCACCCCCTGTTTGGTGAACAAATACGCCACCGAGCCATCGGTGCCAAGATTGCCGCCGTGTTTACTAAAGGCATGACGCACCTCAGAGGCGGTGCGGTTGCGGTTATCGGTCATGCAATCGACCATGATCGCCACCCCGCCCGGCCCATAGCCCTCGTAGCGGATTTCCTCATAATTGTCGCCGTCTTCGGCACCCGCCCCGCGCTTAATGGCGCGCTCGACGGTATCGCGTGGCATATTGGCACCAAAGGCTTTGTCCATTGCCAGACGCAAGCGCGGATTGGTGGCAGGATCGCCGCCGCCCTCACGGGCAGACACCGTGACCTCACGAATCAGTTTTGTCCAGATTTTGCCGCGCTTCTTATCCTGTGCGGCTTTGCGATGTTTGATATTTGCCCATTTGCTGTGACCGGCCATGCTGTTAATTGATCTCCCAGAAGCGAGTCATGGATAACGAGCGACCCGCCAGCGAGTCGCCTATTAAAAAGGAGCGCGAGCCTGCGCATTGCGAAGTTTAGCACCGTGATAGAATGGCTGCGATTAAAAGGGGAATTTTGCCGATGCCTTG
>SKYD01000245.1 GCA_007128075.1 Thiorhodovibrio sp. | reverse complement strand
GTTAAGTTAATCGCATCGATTTGATCCAGACAATGCGCGGAACAAGCAAAGCTCAATTTAGCGGGTTCCAGCCATTCTGCCAAAGTCGCAAAGTGCATTGGATGCCAGTCGCGGTTAAAATATTCGTGCGCTAAATAATGACGATTTTGCTCTTTTAGTTTATTTAACCGCTCGCTGACTTGTGGATTAGCGCGTGCAAACAGGGGTTGTGTTTCCAGCAAGCGGTGCGCGAACGCAATAGCCTCATCGATCCGTGAGACAATGCCGCGCCCTTTGGCACCGATAATTTCAGCATGTTCGGTCATCAGATGGCGCATCGGCGCAAATGTTGCCCAGCCAGGCAGAGTGTTGTAGCTAATATACAAAACGCCGCCAACTTTCAACTTTCGACGAACAAAATCGACAATCACGGCACGATTCTGATCACTAATCCAGCTCCAAATCCCGTGTAGACCGATGTAATCAAATTCTGGTAAATCCGAGCGTTCACTCAATTCAGCAAACGACTGATCAAACAGTTGGGCGTTGCTGCCAGAGACGGCTGCCAGCTCTTGGGCAAAGCTGGCTTGGGCGGGATTAAAGTCAGTGCCATACCACTGTGTCAACGATGCAGCCGCGTGGATATTGGTGCTCAGCCCTTGACCAAACCCCAATTCACACGCACAGACAACTTCGGGAAATACGCGCCCTGCATTGAGAAATGCCAATCGCAGCCGCAAAGGATTGAGTTCAGTGTAATATCCGTAAGTGTAGCCGACATCAGCGACATACCCGGCAGTCCAATTTGTCATAAGGGAAACCTATGTGTATTTATAGATTTTTTTGGTGTACTAAGCGAAAATTCTTAAATTTCCACCGGCAATTTGGTAAGTGTGGCACTGATCTCCCACAGTTGGGCATTTGCCGCAGGATCAGCGGCTTGGGCTGGCAATGGCAGCGGGCGGCGGTTACCAAGATAGTAACCACTTTGCCCCTCCAGTTCTGGAGCCGTGAGCGCGTAAAGGACTCGCTGTGCAGCTTGCGCTGGACTGGGCAGTGCCCAGCCGAGAATGCGGTCGATGCTATGCCACAACAGATTCCAGGCACCGTCTTGACGACCTAGATTGGAGCGAAACACGCCTGGGAAGACGCAATTGACTGTAGGGCCGCGATCACCAAGCCGCCGCGCCAGTTCGCGGGTGATATGCAAATGCCCCAATTTTGCCTGTCCATACGCCGCCATCATGCGATACGGACGGCGCTCCCAGTTGAGATCATCAAACGCCAGCGCGGTGTTGATTTTGGTGCCAACATTAACAATTCGTGCAGATTCTGCGCGACACAGCGGCTCTAACAATAAACGAGTCAACAAATAAGGTGCCAGATGATTGATTGCCAGCGTTGCCTCAATGCCCTCAGCAGTGAGCTGACGCTGGGCAAAAGCACTGCCAGCATTGTTGACCAAAAAATGCAGCTTGGGGGTGCGCTCCGTGACCTCAGCAGCCAGCGTCCGAATCGCTGATTGTAAACACAAATCAGCCACCAAGACTTCAAGCTGGGCATCTGGCTGGGCGGTCAACAGCCGCTGCCGTGCCGCTTCACCACGAACCGCATCGCGCACCACCATCAATACCCGCACCCCACGCGCCGCTAAGGCGGCGGTCAGTGCCTCGCCAAGTCCTGAATTTGCCCCAGTCACCAAGGCGACTGCTGATGAACGATGATCTTGGGTCATGGCTGGCTATTATTTACTCCAAATTTTGTAGTCATAAAGTGGCGTTCGATAATCAACGCGCTGACCGGTGTTGCTGAAGCCATGTTGCCCGCGATGGGGCTTGGCGGATGATCTCAGGGAGCTGCGGTAGACCGGCTTGGGCATCGACGGCACCGAGTTTGACCGCTTCTTTGGGCATACCATAGACCACACAGGTCGCTTCATCTTGGGCGATGGTCAGCGCACCGGCTTGGTGCATTTCAAGCAGCCCATGCGCACCATCATCGCCCATGCCAGTCATAATGATTCCCACAGCATTGGGGCCTGCTGACTGGGCAGTGGAGCGAAACAATACATCCACCGATGGACGATGGCGGCTGACCAGCGGGCCATCTTTGACCTCAACCCGATACTGCGCCCCGCTGCGGCGCAACAACAGATGCGAGGCGCCAGGTGCAATCAGCGCCTGACCAACAATGACGCGATCACCGTTTTGTGCTTCACGCACCTCGATTTGGCACAGGCTGTTGAGGCGTTGCGCAAAGGCGGCGGTGAATTGCCCGGGCATGTGTTGAACAATTACTACGCCAGGTGTGGTACGGGGGAGCCTGGTCAGCACATATTCCAGTGCTTGGGTGCCTCCAGTTGAGGTGCCGATGGCAACGACGCGATCTGTGGTTGCAGCCAGCGGCTTATGCGCCTTATCTGCTGCAATCACCGCGTCTGGCGATTGCTTGGCGACCACTGGCATGGCACCAGCACCACGCATTCGATCCATCCGCGCCCGACCGGCGGCCTTGACTGCATCCCCCAGCAGGGTTTTTGATTCTTCCAAAAACTGCCGCAGCCCCACCTTGGGCTTGGTGATGATGTCTACCGCGCCCGCGCTCATCGCCTGCATGGTGACCTCTGCCCCCTTTTCAGTGAGCGTTGAACAAATCACCACTGGTGTTGGGTGCGTTTTCATTAGATGACGCAAAAAAGTAATGCCGTCCATTCGTGGCATCTCAATGTCCAGAATAATGACATCCGGCCACTCTTTGGCAAAGGCTTTTTCGGCATAAATGGGATCGCGGGCGCTGCCGATGACCTCGATACCCGAAAAATTATTGAGTTGTTCGGTCAACACTTGGCGAACGACCGCCGAATCGTCAACAATAAAAACCTTGATCGCCATGATTTAAATACAGCCTGCTTACCAAAATTCTGCTTGATTTGCGACTTGCTTGCGTTGTTTTTCGTGTTGTTGCAGCTCTTTGTCGAAGTAATTTTTCTCTTCGGCGGCAATGCGTTGCGCGCTTCTGATTGGCACTCGGCGCATATACACTGAAAAATCACTGCTTTCAAAACGAATTTGACGGCCAAAATCGCCGCCTAGATTATGCGCCACCAGCGGAATGCCGTCATTTTGCAGAAATCGCTGCACAAATTCGATGTTAATTTTGCCGATACTGAAGCGATCTGGCATCTCGCGCAGCCGCGTTGCCAACACATTGCCGCCGCCAAATGCCTTGGCGCGAAGATGTTCGCGCCGCGCCCCCTGCTTTAACATGCCGTTGATGAGCAACTCCATCGCGCCCAGACCATAGCGCCCGGCTTCAGATTGCAACACCGGCTCACTGGATGGATGACGGGTGGCGAGCAAAAAATGGTTCATGCCAATGATGCGGGTCACTGGATCATAAAGACACACCGACACACATGAGCCGAGCAAGGTCGAGATCACCGCTGGACGGCGGGTGACATAAAACTGACCGGGATGTAAAAACCGTTTTTCAATCTCAAGAGTGACCATGATTTGATTTGCTAGATCGGACGGCGAAAAATCGACGGTTTAACCACTTGCAG
>SKYD01000130.1 GCA_007128075.1 Thiorhodovibrio sp. | reverse complement strand
AATTCAGCCGGGTGCTGGCAGACCAGTTGCGCGACAAGCACACATCCGCGCTCATCAATGGCAGCACTCAATCTTAGCCGACTCAATGCCCGCCAGCGTGAGGCGGTGAGTCAGCGTGATGGTCAGTTATTGGTGATTGCGGGGGCTGGCTCGGGCAAGACGCGGGTGATTACCTACAAAATCGCCGATTTGATTCGCTCGCGCACCCTTGCCCCTGCACAGATTTGCGCCCTCACTTTCACCAACAAAGCGGCTCGTGAGATGAAACAACGGGTGGCAGTCTTGGTGCGTGGCATTGATGTGCGCGGGCTAACCATTGCCACATTTCACACCTTTGGGCTGCGGCTGTTGCGGCGCGAGTGTGTTCATGCTGGTCTGCGACCGAGTTTTTCGCTATTCGATCCTCAGGATGGTGAACAATTGGTGCATGAACTCATGCAACAGATGTCGCTCGACGAGGCTGGCAGTGCCGCCAATGTGCTGGCGCAGATCTCGCGCTGGAAAAATGATTTGGTCACCCCGTCAGATGCAGCGCGGGCGGCTGAGGATCCATTTAATGCCACCCTCGCCGCGCTGTATCAGGACTATGAGCGGCGGCTCAGTGCCTACAATGCGGTGGATTTTGATGATCTGATTGTCCGCCCGGTGCGGCTGTTTGAGCACAATCACGCCATTCGTGACGCTTGGCAGCGGCGCATTCGCCATTTGTTTATTGATGAATACCAAGACACCAATGCCGCGCAATACGCCCTGGTGCAGCAGGTGTTGGGCGCGCACAGCGGTCTGACAGCGGTTGGCGATGATGATCAGTCAATCTATGCCTGGCGCGGAGCGCGGCCAGAAAATTTGGCGCGGCTGCGCGACGATTATCCTGCACTCAAGGTGATTATGCTGGAGCAAAATTATCGCTCTACCCAGCCAATTTTGTCCCTAGCCAACGCGCTGATCGCCCACAATCCGCATCTTTTTAGCAAACAACTGTGGAGCGCGCTGCCCAGCACCGCGGTCCCGCGTTTGCTGCGCTGTCGTGATGAACAGGATGAGGCCGAGCGCGTCGCCACCGAGATTCTGCATGGCCATTTTGCCCAACAGCACCGTTTTAGCGACTATGCGATTCTTTATCGTGGCAACCATCAGGCGCGTCCCTTTGAGCAGGCATTGCGCACCCATCAGATTCCCTATGTGGTCACTGGTGGCACCAGCTTTTTTGCCCGCAGCGAAATCAAGGACACGCTCGCCTATCTGCGGCTGCTCGCCAATCCAGATGATGACGCGGCTTTCTTGCGGATCATCAATCGTCCACGGCGCGATCTGGGGGCGGTGACCCTCGAACAGCTTTCTCGTTATGCTGGGCTTCGTGAATCGAGCCTGTTTGTGGCCTGTGAATCGCTCAATTCAACGGTGAACATTAACACCCATCAACGCCAACGCTTGTTGCAATTTGCAACTTGGATAAACAGTTTGCGCCAGAAATCGGTCGCTGATCCCTTGGCAACGGTGCAGCGGCTGTTAGTTGATTTAGATGATGAGGCGTGGCTGTATGACAGCGGAGTTGATCGTGCAGCGGCCAAACGCAAACGGCAAAATGTTGATGAATTGGTGGACTGGCTGACCAAGCTGCATCAGGAGCGGCTGCCTGGTGCCGATCTGGGGGCATTGGTGGCGCGGCTAACACTGATTGATGTACTAGAGCGGCAGGCCGAGGCTGAGGGCGGCGATCAGGTGCGGCTGATGACGCTTCATGCTGCCAAAGGACTGGAGTTTCCTCATGTATTTTTAGTGGGGATGGAAGAGGAGCTGTTACCGCATCGCAACAGCATTGAGGACAATACGATTGAGGAGGAGCGGCGGCTGGCCTATGTCGGCATCACCCGCGCCCAACAGAGTTTAACTTTTAGTCTGGCGCGCCGCCGCAAGCGTTTCGGAGAACGGGTGCTCTGTGAGCCAAGCCGTTTTTTGGCTGAATTGCCTGCTGATCAACTGCGCGATACTGATCAGCCACTCAGTGATAACGAACGCCAACAACGCCGCCAGTCGCATCTGACTGCCGCGCTGGCGATGCTCAAATAATCGTTAAATTTCGACCACATCAAAGTTGGGATACACCAAATCTGAATAGGGAATGCTGACAAAAAAGCCTTGGATATAGTCGATGCCAATAGAATACAGCAGCGGCAAAATGTTGGCGTTATCCACCGCTAAGGCGATAATTTTTACCTTGCGCTCAAGCGCACATTCTGCCATTTGACGCAATTGCTGCTCCATGACTTTTGGACTGGTGGCATCATTGAGAAAACGACAGTTGAGTTTGACATAATCAATCAGCCCCTCATGGTTGATCAACAGCTCACAATCTGAGTCATCAAATTTTTCGAGCAATAAGCCATGCCCCCGCGATTTGAGAATCTGGCTCAATCGCATCACCATCGGCGCATGTTCGGTCAAGCTGTCCTTGCTAATCTCAACAATCAGGGTGCCATCTTGAATCGTCGCCTTGTCAATTAATTGCAGAATTGGCTGCAATCCCGCGTCATTGCTCAGCGTATCCGTAGACAGATTCAGCGACAAGCTCATCACCGCCGCGCCCTCACCAGTGGCGGCGGCATTGGCTTGCATCTGAGAGAGGGTTTTTAGAGCGCGGTTAAACACCCAGTGATCGAGCTTGGCGAGCCAGCGATTGCGGGCCGCCACTGGAAAAAACTCTTGTGGGCGCAGCAGTTGTCCGCTGCCGTCTTTTAATCGCAACAGTGCCTCAAAAATTGCATGTGCTTTCAGTTCAGCACCCGAATCCAGTGCCATGATCGGCTGATACTCAAGGGTCAGCCCACCGCCCTCAATCAGCTCTTTAACGCGCAAATCCTGGGCGCGCTCGGCATCATTTTTCGCCTGCTCAGGGGCGGCAATTGGCTCAACAGGTGCCGGAGTCGGTTTATGGGCAGCGGCAGGCATTGCGGGGGCGGCTCGTTGCTGGCGCAACGCCGCCAGTTCGCGGCGGTCGCGGGCGTTGGCAAGCTCACGCTCAACAATCATCCGCAGATGTTCCAAATCACCATCGACGACCAGATCCGCCGCCCCACGCCGAAACGCCTCAGCCGGTGATAAATTGGCTCCCTGGCGACGAATTAAAATCAGTGACGCACATTTCGTGGTTGCAGTTTTGATCGGGGCATCGACCTTCAGCCGATAATACACCGTGGCATCACAGAGGATGAGATCCCAGTGGGCGATGTCCTGCAACGCAGCGGCAGTCTCTGCGGCCTCGTTAACCCAAGTCACCGCGAGTGGCGGATGCTCGTTGTCAAGATTCAACGCCTCCATGCGCCATTCATCTTGATTAATTCCAATACACAAAATATCGCTATTTTTTTTCATTGAAAAGCAAGTCTAGTGGCATAAATAAGTCAGCGAACAATAAACCAACAACGGTTCGTAACTGTTGCGAAATATCTGTTCTTTTCTGCATAAACCTTATCCAATCTTGAGGTTGGTGCGGGCCTTTCACCCGCTTGGCCTTTCGGCATCTCCCCAGAAGGGGTTAGGTT
>SKYD01000182.1 GCA_007128075.1 Thiorhodovibrio sp. | reverse complement strand
GTGCGGCTGTACAACCAAGAGCGCGAGGACACCACCATCGGCGCGGTGTGGGCGATTGGGATGGCGATTGGGATTTTATTTATCTCGCAAACCCCAGGCTACACCACCGATTTGATGAGCTTTTTGTTCGGCAATATCTTGCTGACCCCCACCCGCGAGATCATCTTTATGGCAGTGCTCGATCTGCTGTTGCTGCTGATCGTGCTGCTATTTTATCGACAATTTGTTGCGGTGGCTTTTGATGAGGAATTTGCCCGTTTGCGCGGGGTTCCGGTGGTGTTCTTTTATCAGCTTTTGCTGGTGCTGGTTGCCGTGACCGTGGTGCTGATGATTCAGGTCGTGGGGCTGATTTTGGTCATTGCATTGCTCACCTTGCCCGCTGCCGTGGCGGGTCACTGGACGCGCTCAATTGCGGGCATGATGCTGCTTGCAACTCTGCTTGGCAGCCTCATTACCACCAGCGGGCTGGCGCTGTCCTACGCTCCAGACCTGCCCGCTGGACCGACGATGATTCTTCTTGCAGGCGCGGTGTATCTAGGGTCATTGGTTGTGCAACGGCTGGTGCGGCGTTAAAATTAAAGCTGGCTTCCACTTTAAATTTATTGCACCACCATTTAGAGTCATTTCCATGATGCGATTTTCATGCCCCCGCTCCACGCGCTCGCTGTGCTGGCGACTGCTCCCATTGCTGCTGCTGTTGCTGCTGAGTCTGCCGACCAGTGCCGATCAGCCGTTGACCGGTCGAATAGTGTATCGTCACTGTATTGTTTGTCATGGGCTGCATGGCGAAGGCAGTGCCGATGGTGAATCACCACGGCTGGCAGGGATGGCGCAGGACTATATCGAGCGGCAGTTGCACACCTTCAAAAATGAGAATCGCATCAATAAACCGATGCTGCCAATTTTTCAGCATGCTCAGTTTGATGACAATGCAATTCGCCTGGTTTCCGAATATCTTGCCGAGCTAAACACCCCGCGCTTAAATCTGTGGCCTTATCGACCCAATCCTGCCGCCCGTGCGGCGTTTGATGATCATGAGGCCTATATCGAAGCTGGCCGCAGTCTCTACCGAACCGATTGCGCACAATGTCACGGTGATGATGGCACTGGCAATGAAAGCCATGCTGCCCCGCCGCTGGTGCAACAATATCCGCGTTATTTGTTGAAACAAATCAACGATTTTACGACAGGTGAGCGCGAACACGAACACAGTGATCGCTGTATTCCACCTGATGATGCAACTGCTGATAGCCTGATGCACTATCTTATTGAGCTAGGTCATCGCGCCTCGCTGCCCTAAATCGTGCGTCTCCATTTGTTGAGCGTTGGGCGGCGGATGCCAGGCTGGATTGCACAAGGCTTTGATGAATATGCCAAACGGATGCCGCGTGAATGCCGTTTAGAGCTTTTAGAAATCGAGCCAGTGCCCCGCAAGCGGGCGCAGGATCATCAGCGTGCCCTCGACATTGAAGCTGAGCGGCTGTTGGCAGCCGTGCCAAAACGGGCGCATTGTGTGGCATTGGCGATCAACGGTCAATCTTGGTCAACCGTACAATTGGCGCAACGCTTAAATAGCTGGATGGCATCGGGGCATGATGTCGCGCTCCTGGTTGGTGGTGCTGACGGGCTGGCACCCGCCTGTTTAACACATGCAAGCGAACAGTGGTCACTGTCGCCGTTGACCTTTCCGCATCCGCTGGTGCGGGTGATTTTAGCCGAGCAACTCTATCGCGCCTGGAGCCTATTACACGGGCATCCTTATCATCGCCAATAATTGTGTGAGGGACAACCGATGACCACAGCTCGGATTTATCTTTGGGATCTGCCAACGCGGCTGATTCATTGGCTGTTGCTGCTGTTGGTGATTACCGCGCTTGTTACTGGTCTGCGCGGTGGATCGTGGATGGTCTGGCATGAACGCGCCGGGCTGGCGATTTTCGCGCTGGTGGTGCTGCGACTGATCTGGGGGCTGATTGGCTCAAGCTATGCCCAATTTCGTCAATTTGTGCCAATCCCTAAGCGCGTGCTGTTATATCTGCGCGGTCACTGGCACGGCGAGGGACACACGCCACTGGGTGCGTTGTCGGTGCTGGCAATGTTGGCTGTGCTGTTGATGCAAGCTGGAAGCGGATTGTTTGCTAATGATGACATCGTGACCAAAGGTCCGCTATATCCACTGGTGAGCGCAAGCACCAGCGATTTGTTGACGCGGCTGCATCGTCAAGGTCTAGGAATGATTGTCGGTTTGGTGACATTGCACATCAGTGCGGTGTTGTTTTATTGGCTGGTACGCCGCCAACAGCTCATCATGCCAATGATCAGCGGGTGGAAAAACACCAACAATCCTCAAGCGCAATCAGCACAGGGCGGCGGTTGGCGTTCACTGATCATTGCCCTGGCGTTGACCTCGGCTCTGCTGTGGGTGGCAAGCGGCGGGTTACTCAGCCCACCGCCACCAGTGTCGACAACACTGCCTGATTGGTAACTTGAAAGCTTAGTGTTTTAGATCATCTAAACACAGCGTTAGCGACTGCCGCCAATCTGGCAGTACCAGACCAAAGGTGTCACGAAAATGCGCCGTATCTAACACTGAATAAGCTGGACGCTGCGCGGGTGCCTGATATTCACTGCTTGGAATCGGGATGATCTGACAATCCGCGCCCACGCCTTCACAGATCGCCTTAGCAAAACCACACCAAGAAATCGCCCCACCACTGGTGACATGATATAGCCCCTGCACCTGATCGATGTCGAGATCGCCCTGCACCAGTCGATACAAAATGTTCGCCGTGACCTCAGCAAGCATCCGGCTCCAGGTCGGGGTGCCAATTTGATCATCCACCACGCGCAACTGGCTGCGTTCGCCAAACAGCCGGCGCATGGTGAGCAAAAAATTGCTACCGCGCACCCCATATAGCCAGGCTGTGCGCAACACCAGTGCTTTCGCTGCTGAATTTAGCAACGCCTGTTCACCTGCAAGCTTGCTTTTGCCATAAACACTCAGCGGCTGCGGAGTGTCTACCTCACGATAGGGGTGATCAGTGTGCCCAGAAAACACAAAATCAGTAGAATAATGCACCACTGGGATCCCCGTCGCCGCCGCCAACTCGGCAATCAAAGCCGGCGCGGCAGCATTGATCGCCATTGCCAGCTCGATCTCAGTTTCCGCCTTGTCAACCGCTGTGTAAGCGGCAGCATTGACCACCACATCTGGCGCAACAGCATCAAACAACCGCCGCAGCGAACCAGCATCAGCAAGATCAACTGCTGGTCCATGCACACCATCGAGCGAAGCGGCAATCACCTGCCCAACAGGTGCCAAACAGCGATGCAACTCCCAGCCAAGCTGGCCATCAGAGCCGATTAACAGAATTTTAGGAATACCTAAAGTGGACATAAGATTCTCTATCGTACACAAAAATTAGGATTGCGGTTCGTAACTGTTGCGAAATATCTGTTCTTTTCTGCATAAACCTTATCCAATCTTGAGGTTGGTGCGGGCCTTTCACCCGCTTGGCCTTTCGGCATCTCCCCAGAAGGGGTTAGGTTT
>SKYD01000044.1 GCA_007128075.1 Thiorhodovibrio sp. | reverse complement strand
TCTTGAGCTTGTTCTTCTTGAACTGCTTACGCTTCTTGCCGTGCTCGGCGATGACTTCTTGCCTGGTGTGGGAGTGCAGCGATGGTGTGCGCTCTTTCACGCTGGGGATTACCGTCTTCTGGAGATCAAACGCAGACGTGCCAAAATCCATCCAACCCACGCCAGGAACTGGCACCCAGGACAGGTCCGCCGCTTCAGCGTTCGCAGCGTTCCAGACCTGGTTCACTTCAAACGCCATCTGCCGCAGCAACGGCGCGTGCTTGTCGCGAACTCGGACGGAAAGTGTTTTGGTCTGCATCTCCATAACGCTTATTATGCCTGCACTTTTAGCCTAAATCAAGGGTTGGTCTGTATGGAATTGAAACGTGGTCGGCACTCCGTCTACCTGCTCACGGTGCATCTGGTCTTCGTAACCAAGCGACGCACCAGGGCATCACCAGCAAACACTGGCGCACTGGCAAAGCAAGCCAGGGTAATAAAACGCACGCGCAGTTTCATGCGCCGCGCTTTTTGTTGACGAATCATAGACATACAGCCAGCTCCTCACAATGATGTGGCAAAAAAGACAGTGTTGTATTGAATGCAGGCTGTTGCTGCGTTCAACAAACGCTGATATGATAGCAATTCTTAATTCGTTTTGCAAAAAAAGAATCAGTCTTTGTGGTATTTTTGTAACGATCACATTGGCCGTGCTTGCGGCTCCATACCGGTTGACTGCCTTGTTCAGCTTTTATATGATTAGCAATCATTCTTATTTTTATTGCTGTAAACTGGATAAGGAGCAAACTGATGCTGCGTCATACATCGATGGTCACCTTCACGATTGCGGCGGCGTTGGGTGGGGAGCTGATTCGCAGTGCCGAGGCAAATCCAACGCCGCGCTCTGATGTGGTGGTATTAGACGAACTGGTGGTATCAGCCACCGGCACCGCAAGACAGCTTGCTGATGCCCCGGGCGCGGTGGAGATCATCACCGCCCGTGAGATTGCGGACATGAATGCGTTGACGATTGCTGAGGCGCTCGATACTGCGCTGGGTGTGACCATTGCTCAGGAGTCGGGGCGGGTGCGGGTGGCAAATATTCGTGGGGCGCGCAGCAAACACACATTGGTGCTACTTGATGGGCGACGGCTCAGCTATGGCTTTAATGACCAGATTGATCTACAGCAGATTCCTACAGTTATGGTGGAGCGTATCGAGATCGTGCGCGGTCCAGCCTCGGCACTCTATGGCAGCGATGCCCTCGGCGGGGTGATCAATATCATCACCAAAACACCTCCCGAAACCTGGAGCGGCATGGTGCAAGGTCAGATGGGGATGCACCACGATGGCGGTGGCAAAACATTTGTCGGCAGCGGCGTGGTCGGCGGACCGCTGGATCGGGTGCGGGTGCTGTTGTCTGGAGAATGGCGCGACCACGAGGGCTGGGATCAAACCAGGGCGCTGCCTGACGATGGTTTTGCGCAACAGCCGAGCTTTTTAGCAGGTCGCGTGGTGTTTGATCTCAATGCCCAGCACACCTTGTCTGCTGGTTTGGAATACATGGACAATGCCACCAGCGGTGGTCAATTTTATGAAAATCTCGCCCGTGAACGCGATGCCAACGAGGAGCGGCGCGGCTATTATCTGCAATACGATGGTCAGTTGACTGATAACGATCAGTTGATGCTACGGCTGAATCGCTCTGAGTATCAACATCAGATGCGCTTTCGTCCGCTTGCCGCATCCGGCGTGCGCGACACTGATCAAGCCACCACCCAAATCGAGGCACGCTATCACCGCCTCATGCGAAGCCAGCATCTGTTGACAGTTGGTGCCGAATACCGCAGCGACCGTGTTGACAATCGCATTGCTGGTGAACACACACAAGAAGATGTAGAAAACATCAGCCTGCTGGTTCAAAATGAATTTGATCTGCTGGATCCGCTGTATGTGGTGTTGGGGCTGCGCTATGATCATCATTCCACCTTTGGTGATCAATGGAGTCCACGCGCCTCGTTCATTTATGGCATCACCGACCAACTGCGTCTCAAAGGCTCGATTGGTCAGGGATTTCGGGCACCATCGTTGACCGAGTTATATGTCACCTCGATGCGACGGCGCGGGCGTGAGGTCTTTGCTGCCAACTCTGATCTAAAACCCGAGCAATCAACCAGCTATGAACTCGGGCTGGAAGGCGAATATGGGCGCTACCGTGCAGGTTTAACCGGATTTTACACCGACATTGACAATCTCATTGAAAGCATTTTTCAACACAGCGAAGGGCAAGGGCAAAATCGTCGTGACCTCTATCAGTATCAAAACATTGCTCAGGCAACGCTCAAGGGGCTTGAGGTCGAGGGCGGCGTGCAGTTGACACCGCAACTTGCTTTCGATGGCAATCTGACCTGGATGGAAAGCGAAGATAAAACCCGTGGCGGCGATATCGGCGGGCTGCCCAAGTATAAGGGGCGCTCAGGCTCAGCTATGCCCTGCCGACTTGGCAATTACGCGGTCACTTGCGCATGACCTATCTTGGCGAGATGACTTATGCCGATGGCGAGCGCCATTCCTACCCACTGTTTAGCGCCTATCTCAATAGAAGTCTAAACAACAGCGTCGCACTGTTTGCAGGAATCGACAACCTGTTGGATAAGCGCATCGAGCGCAACAATGTATCAGTGATTGAGCCTGCGCGGTTTTATGTGGGCGCAACAGCTCAGTTTTAAAAAATTATTGCGAACCATTATTATTGATGTTAAGATTTAGCTTCAATCAATAAAGGAGCAAATGACCATGATCCGAGTGATGTTTCCAGTGATGATTATGGCGCTGAGTGTGAGTCTATGGACAAGCACGGCGCTAGCAAGCGATGATGTGAGTGCGCAACCGCACTCGGCAAGGGCGCACCCCAGTCCGCTGCTGCGCCTGCCGCGCCCGATGCGGATGATTCGAGCCAACCCTGAACGCTTTGCCATTACCGATGAACAAGCGCAGCGGCTAGAAACTGAGTTACATGCCGTCTATTCGCCACAAATGCACGCATTGATGGATAAAACAGTCCAGCTTGAAGAGGCGATGCAGACTGCATTGCTCATCGACGGCCGTGATCTTAGCGAGCTGAAGGCTGATCTTGAGCGTTTAATTGGCTTAAAGCGGCAATTATTGCAGTTGCGTGTTGCGGCACTGGCGCAGTTGCGCACCATTTTGTCACCTGAGCAATTTTCACAGCTTGTTGCAGCACATCAAGAGCACCGGGCTGAAAAGCGCAAGCAATGCCGGCAACAGCAAGCGCAAGACACTTAAATTTTTAGCGATGTCTGAGCAAACCCCAGTCGCGCCAATCGCCAACGGCTTGCCGTGGCTACCCGATGCCCTCGGCTGGTTACTCGCCCAGGGCGGGCCGGTGATGGCGATTCTTGCCCTGATGTCGGTGCTGGCGCTGACCATCATTCTGCTCAAAGCCATGCAATTGGCGCGACTCGGTGCCGGACTGCGCGGCCCTCTCAATGCCGCCCTTGGCGATTGGCAAGCGGGACGGCATCGCCAGGCGATTGATTGTTTGGCACAATCCACCAACCCGCTGTTAGAGCCGGTGCGGGTGGCGATGCTGGGGCACTGTCAAAATAACGATTTAGCCCTATTGCGCGAGGAGGTTGAACGCCGCGCCCAGACGCTGCTGGGTCTGTTGCATGGTCATCTGCGCAGCCTAGAGGTGATTGCCAATCTCTCGCCGTTGCTGGGACTGCTGGGCACGGTGCTGGGCATGATCGGTGCCTTTCAGGCGCTGGCAAGTGCCGGCAGCCAAGTCGATCCAGCGGTGCTGTCGGGCGGGATCTGGGTGGCATTGCTGACCACCGCCGCCGGGTTATCGGTGGCCATTCCGACTGTCATGGCGCTCAATGCACTTGAGCGTGTTGCCGAGCGCCGCACGAGGCAGCTTGAAGATGCGCTGACGCAAGTGTTTACCAGTTCACTAACTCTAAAAGCAATGGATCAAACGGCGCGAGCTGTGCCCTTGGATCCTTTGCCTATTGTGTCCGAACAGCGGCACCACCGAGCGAATCGTCAACCCCATGCGCTTTGAGCCACCTTCAACCAGTCGCCGTCGAGTCTCGCTGACACCGCTGATCGATGTGGTTTTCATTCTGTTGGTGTTTTTCATGCTTGCAACCTCTCTTGCTCGGTGGCAGCCGCTCCCAATTACCGCACCGGCACCGACACAAGCGGTGCCGAGCACCGAAACCCCCCGTTGGCAGGTGCGCGTTCATCTTGATGGACTGGAGCTTGATGGTGAGTGGCTGGAGGATGCCCTGCTAACGCAGCGGCTGAGTGCGCACCCGCAACAGCCGGTGACGCTGCGTCCAGCAGACGGGGTGACTGTCCAGCGCCTAATTGATGTTCTCGATCAACTGCGTGCGGTGGGCGCAGATGCCGTGCGCCTAGCGGGTGATTAGCCATGCGCTGTCAGCGTCCCGCCCCGCGCCAAGACAGCGAGCTTGGCTTGATCCCGATGATCAATCTGGTGTTTTTGTTGCTGGTGTTTTTTATGATCGCTGGGCGCGTGCTCACGCCAGAGCACTTTGACATCCAGCCACCGCAAGCGGATCGTCGTCCGGCAAGTGATGCCGCCGCCGAGCTGATGGTGGCAGCGGATGGGCGCTTGGCATTTGCCGGTGCGCTGGTCAGCGAAGAGATGCTGATCGAACAACTGACCCACCGTGAACACGATCAGCCGTTGACCATTGCCGTCGATGCCCAATTCGAGGCAACCGGCTTGGTTTCCTTGCTTGAGCGGCTGTATGCAGCGGGGATGACTGAAGTCGAGCTGCGCACCCTGGCACGCCACTGATGACGGAACCACGAGCGATCCACTGGCTACTGACCTTGGTGCTGGCGCTGGCAGCACATCTGGCAGTTGCCCACTGGCTTGAACGCCCATCCCCCCCCGCCGAACCGCTGGAACTGGTGTCCTCTGGTTTGCACTTGTCACTTGGTGAGCTGCTTGACAACGGCAACGGCGGTGAATCGGGCGCTGATGCTGATGCAGAAACCAGCGATTCACCACAGTCTAACACTGAGCCAGAACCTGAGCCGGTCTCCGAACCAGAACCAGAACCAGAACCCATTTCCGAGCCGGATACTGAACCCGAGCCAGAACCGGAACCCATCCCGGAGCCGGAACCCGAACCTGTGCCCAGACCGCAACCCACGCCACCACCACCAAGACCGGTGACCAGACCTGCACCCAGAGCCGTTGCATCTGCCCCCTCGGCACCGCGCAGCGGTGGCGGCAACAGACAACAAGCCGCTGCGGCGGGCGCTGGCCGCGGCAATCCGAGCGCGGCGGCGGGCGGTGGTGCCGCAGCACGCGATGCCTATACTGCGCGTCTTGCTGCCCTGCTCGAACGCCAAAAACGCTATCCGCGTCAGGCGCAACGCCTGCGTCAAGAAGGGGTGGTGCGGGTGCGATTTACCGTGGAACGCTCGGGCGCAGTGACTTCAGCACGCATCGAGCGCAGCTCAGGACACGCTCTGCTCGATCAAGCAGCACTGGACTTACTCAATCGGGCAAGCCCATTGCCGCCACTGCCGCCGGAGCTTGGCCCCCGCCTTGAGCTTGTGGTGCCGATTGCCTATCGGTTGCGGTGATTTTTTATAACGCTAAGTTGAGCGCAGGCTTAACACTTTGGGATTGATCAGAACATGGGAACTGCAGCACCACAATCATCAGTAGGGGCGGCTCGCGAACCGCCCCTACGATTGAATCGTCTGGAAAACAGAGCGAATGACAAAACGAGTTCAACTGGCATTGCGCTGATCAATTACCCGTCGCGCTTTGCCTTGACTGCGCTCGATGCTGCGCGGCTCGACGAGCCGCAGCCCGACGCGAATCCCAATCACGCGCTCGATTGCCTGTGCCAGACGGGTGCGCATCGCCTCCATGACGCGGATTTCATCGCTAAAGACCTCGGGGGTGACCTCGACCTCAATGGTCATCTGATCCAGCCCTTGCTCGCGGGTGAGCAAAATCTGATAATGCGGCAGGGTGCCTTCAACGGTGAGCAACGCCGCCTCGATCTGGCTTGGATAGATATTGACCCCGCGAATGATAATCATGTCATCGGAGCGTCTGCCAATGCGCCGAATGCGCCGGATGCTGCGACCACAGCGACAAGGCTCGGGCAAAATGCGGGTGATGTCGCGGGTGCGGTAGCGAATCACTGGCATCGCCTTTTTGCTCAAAGTAGTAATGACTAGCTCGCCTTCTTCGCCATCGGGCAGCCGCTCGCCGCTGTCGGGGTCGATGATCTCGGGATAAAAATGATCCTCAAAAATATGCAGCCCATCTTGGGCAGCACATTCGCTGGCGACCCCCGGGCCGATGATCTCTGATAGACCATAAATATCATAGGCTTTAATGTCAGCAGCGGCCTCAATATGCTGGCGCATCGCCTCGGTCCAGGGCTCAGCACCAAAGATACCCACTTTCAGCGGCATGGTGCGTAAATCGGCTTCTAGCTCAGCAGCGCGCTCAATCAGATAAGTAAAATAACTTGGGGTGCAGCAGAGTGCGGTCACACCAAAATCGCGCATCACCATAATCTGACGATCGGTGTTGCCGCCCGAAATCGGAATCACCGTAGCCCCGAGCATCTCGGCGCCATAGTGCGCCCCTAAACCGCCAGTAAACAGCCCATAGCCAAAGGCATTCTGCAAAATATCGCCGCGATGCAGCCCACACGCAGCAAAGGTGCGGGTCATCACCGAGGCCCAGACCTCAATGTCTTCTTGGGTGTAGGCAACCACAATCGGCTTGCCAGTGGTGCCTGATGAGGCATGCAGCCGCACCACATCCGACATCGGGCTGGCAAACAGCCCAAAGGGATAGGTGTCGCGCAGATCAGTTTTGACCATAAAGGGCAGGTGCTGTAGATCATCCAGCGTGCGCAGATGATCAGGCGTTAACCCGCGCTCGTCCATGCGCTGGCGCACCAGCTCGACATGCTGATAGGCACGCGCCACCACCGCACGCAAGCGGCGCAGTTGCATCTCCTGAAGCTGGGCTTGCGGTAAAAAATCGGGGGCGCTGACAGGATGAAAGCCACCCGCAGCATCATTCCAAAGCTCGCTTTGCATACTTAAACCTCAGTGTCGAAATGCCGTTATTGTGGCATAAACCGCCATCCGATGCGCAGTCTAGGTGCTCTGATAACATTCAACCGTATCATTGAATAATTTACACTTTAAGTAAAGTTTTGCACTTAGTCGGCTTTGCTCCGCCAACAGTTGATGAAGTCATAGCAAACTGCTGTTTTAGAAAATTTATTAACGATTTTACACTTAAAAGTGACAGCTTGGTTGCCGTCAATTCCTGTCAATCCATCGCTGCAACCGATCAGCTCTGGTGCTGATCGCTGATGACGCAGCCCAGCGCTTGATCATTTTTAAGAACTTGTTCGCAGTCAAAGTTTTACTCCTGAGTCTACCGGCTTTGACAAGCGGACTGCGATGATTTACCATATCTTGCGCCTGTAGTTAGGCTTCCACACAACATCTAGTTATTTCTCTAAGCACTTGCAATCAATGGATAAAGCCACTTCCAGACCAACCAAGCTTCCGCAATGGGTCATCAAGCGCGATGGTCAGGCGGTGGCGTTTGCTGCCGAGAAGATTCAGTCGGCGATTGCGCGGGCGGGTCGTGCCACCGGCGAGTATGACGATGCAGAAGCCGGTTTGTTGACGGCACAGGTGGTTAAAGTGCTCGCTCATCGCTTTGGGGCGGAGCGCACGCCGGGCATTGAGGATATACAAGATGTTGTTGAGCAGACACTCATTAGCGCCAATCATTTTGAGACCGCCCGCTCCTATATCGTCTATCGCGAACAGCGGCGCAAACTGCGCACTGACCAGCAAACCTTTGTCGATGTCTCCAGCTCGATTAACGAGTATCTGGAACGCTCTGACTGGCGGGTTGCGGCGAACGCCAACCAAGGCTACTCACTCGGTGGGCTGATTCTCAATACCTCGGGCAAGATGGTCGCCAATTATTGGCTCAACCATGTCTATCCCCCCGAGGTGGGCGCGGCGCACCGCGAAGGTGATTTTCATATCCATGATTTAGACATGCTGGCGGGCTACTGCGCGGGCTGGTCATTGCGCACCCTGCTGCGTGAGGGGCTCAACGGTGTCCCCGGCAAAGTCGATGCCAACCCGCCTAAGCACATGTCATCGGCGATTGGGCAGATCGTCAATTTTCTTGGCACACTGCAAAACGAGTGGGCTGGAGCACAGGCATTTTCAAGTTTTGATACCTATCTTGCGCCCTATGTTCGCGTCGATCAGTTGGATTATCCGCAGGTCAAACAGGCGATTCAGGAGCTGATTTATAACCTCAACACCCCGTCGCGCTGGGGCTGTCAAACGCCCTTTGTGAATCTGACTTTTGACTGGGTTTGTCCCGAGGATTTACGCGAGCAAGTGCCCGTCATCGGCGGCGTTGAGCAGTCGTTCACCTATGGCGAGCTGCAAGCCGAGATGGATCTGATTAACCGCGCCTATATCGAGGTGATGACCGAGGGCGATGCCAAGGGGCGAATTTTTACTTTCCCAATCCCGACTTACAACATCACGGCTGATTTCCCGTGGGATAGTGAAAACACCAAGCGGCTGTTTACGATGACGGCAAAATTTGGCTTGCCCTATTTTCAAGGATTTATTAACTCTTCGTTAAAGCCAAACATGGTGCGCTCGATGTGCTGTCGGCTGCAATTAGATTTGACTGAGCTACTCAAGCGCGGCAATGGGCTGTTTGGTTCGGCTGAACAAACTGGCTCGCTCGGGGTGGTGACGATCAACTGTGCGCGGCTAGGCTACAACCATCGCGGCGATGAGCCAGGGCTGTATGCCCAACTGGATCGGCTGCTTGATCTTGCCTGCAAAAGCCTTGAGCTCAAGCGCAAAGTGATTCAGCGCCACATGGACGCGGGATTGTTTCCTTATACCAAACGCTATCTTGGCACCTTGCGCAATCATTTCTCGACCATTGGTGTGAATGGCATCAATGAGATGATTCGCAACTTGACCCGCGATGCTGAGGACATCACCACCGCTTGGGGACAACGCTGTGCTGAGCGGCTGCTTGATCATGTGCGTGCTCGGATGGTGGAGTTTCAAGAAACCACCGGGCACATGTACAACCTCGAAGCGACCCCCGCTGAGGGCACGACCTACCGCTTTGCGCGTGAGGATCAAAAACGCTTTCCCGATATTCTTCAGGCCGGCACCGCCGACGCGCCCTATTACACCAATTCATCGCAGTTGCCCGCTGGCTATACCGACGATCCGTTCCTTGCTTTAGAGCTACAAGACCGTCTGCAAACCAAATACACCGGCGGCACGGTGCTGCATCTGTACATGAGCGAGCAGATTAGCTCCGCCGAGGCTTGCAAGCGGCTGGTGCGGCGGGCGCTGGGGCAATTCCATCTGCCCTATCTCACCATAACCCCGATCTTTTCGATTTGTCCCAAACACGGCTATCTCGCCGGTGAACACGAATTTTGTCCAAAATGCGATCAAGAGCTGATCGCCAAAAAACAGGCGGCTGCGCAAGCAGTGGCGTTGGCAACTGACTGTGCCAAAACTGCCGCTATTGTGTAATAGCCAACAATCCAATCCACAGGAGAACCACCATGAATCAACAACAGGTCATTCAACTTAACGACGCTGAGCGCACTCGCTGCGAGGTCTGGACGCGGGTTATGGGATATCATCGCCCGGTGAGCGCGTTTAATACTGGCAAACAGTCCGAGCATCAGGAGCGGATTTATTTTAGCGAGCAGCCGCGGCTGGCGGCTTGTTGCCAGATGCACCGCGACGCGGCTTAATTTTGTTTGCTGATGCCCTTGGCGTCTTCGGCTGCCACTCGGCTGCGCGTTGGTGGACTCACCCCGCTGACCACCCAGGATTATCCGGGCGAGTTGGCGGCGGTAATCTTTTGTCACGGCTGCCCGTGGCGCTGTCGCTATTGTCATAACGACCATCTGCTGACCACCACCCCTGATGAGCTGATCGCTTGGGCAGAGGTGATGGCGTTCTTAAAGTCCAGGCGTGGGCTGCTGGATGCTGTGGTGTTTAGCGGTGGCGAGCCAACCGCACAAGGCGCACTGGCAGCCGCAATCACTGAGGTGCGCACGCTGGGTTTTAAAATCGGGCTGCACACGGGGGGTGCTTATCCACAACGGCTTGCCGCCCTGATTCCGCTGCTGGATTGGGTGGGGCTGGATATTAAGGCACTCGCTGCAGACTATCCCCAGGTCACCGGAGTGCCTGATTCAGGTCGAGCGGCCTGGGCAAGCCTAGAGCTGCTATTAGCTGCCAATCTGGCGCTGGAAGTACGCACCACCCCAATGCCCGGATTTGATCATCCAGATTATCTGGAGCAACTGATGCAACAGCTTGTCGCTCGTGGTGTGCAGCACTATGTGATACAAAGCTGTCACAGTGCAAGGATGCGCGACCAAACACTAGGCGCGCCCTATACATTAAATCCTCACGCCCTGCCTAATCTGCCGTTGACCATCGAAAGGCGTTGATTCCTGCGTGCTATTATTTACTTTTTGATGTTTCGTGTGGGATTCTGCGCCCGCAGTTGTTCAAAAAGTTGACGACATTGATCAGCAAAACGATTATTGCTTGCCTCGCTTCAATGAGATGGCGGCAGTGGTTCAACATGCATGTCATCATGATGATGTCCAGGCGCATACTCAAGCGAGATGCCAGCATCATGAAATTTTTGCCAGATTCGTGTCCACAATTCAGTTAAAACTTTGGTACGCGACAAAAAAGGCATATCCGTGTACCAACGAATCTCGTAGCGACTCACAAGAATTTTCTCGACCACGGTGTTGCCAGTTGCCAAAATTAGTTTTTGCATATCCTGGCGAATCAAATGGCATTCATCAACGGCTTCGGTAATGAGCGTGAGTATTTTTCGTGTCTCATAGGCAGGTGAAATATACACATAAGTATGATCACGCAGCGGTGATTGGCGCGTATAATTAATAATCACCGATTCAGCAACCCGACCATTGGGGATATTGATGCTGTAATCCATCATGTTAGTGATGCGTGTCGAGCGCCATGACACGCTATCAACGCGCCCAAATTCAGTTGCCCGCACTTTGGGATCACTGCTACTGATCTGAATGACATCACCAATGTTAAACGAATGTTCGACAAAGAGCGTGATTGCACCAATAAGATCCGACAGGGTTTGTTTAGCAGCAAAACCAAAAGCAAAGCCAAAAATACCCAAGCTGGCAACAATCACCCCGATATCAAAACCAAGTCGGCTTAATGCCAAAACAATTGCAGCAACAAACAACACGACACGGAAAGCAATAAAGCCTAACGAAAGTGCAAACAGTTTGTGAGTGCTGTCAGGTGCCGCCGACATCTCAATCTCTTCAGAGCGGCGATCGACAAAACGCTTGGCTTTGTTGAATAAAAACCAAGTGACATAAACAATAATCAACAACTCAATGACAAATTGCAACAATGAACGCAAATATGCCTGGGCGCGCTGTTCATGATCAACGCCAATCTCACCTTGTAAAAAATACGACCGTTCAAGATGCGTCGTCGGTTGTTGCCTTTCCGGCAGTGCTGCCATCTCTTCTGCATCATGTCCAATCAGGCGGTTAAGTGTGCGCTGTAATGATGAATTGATGGTGTTGAGATTGGCCTCAACATCTCGGTAGCGCGCCACCTCATTTAACAGAGTCGTGTTCTGTCGTTGCTCAAACAGCGCGATCCATTCTTGCAACGCCAACTGTTGGACATGCAGTGCGGTTAACTCGCGTTGTGCCCGCTCAATAAATTCCGCTTGGTCTTGTTCAAGCAGTGGGGGAGTGCGCTCAAGCTGTTTTCCAGTGCGCTCAGTAAACTCAGCAATGATTGTTGCTGCTGCATCTGGGTCTAATTGAGCACGAATTTGTGTCCAAATGCGGTCTTGCTCAAGCTCAACAGTAGCGAGCTGCTCTTGTAACATCGGCAACATGTCACTGATCATTTGCTGATCGTTTTGTACCAACTGAATCAGCTCGGTGACTTTTTCGTTTTCAGTCGCCAACAATGCGCGCTGTGCTTCGATCAGCAATAGAGTGATGTAATTGTTGCGTAATAATTCAGTGAGCTCGACAGCGCGATCTGAAGGTAGCACACCAAGCACCCGTTCAAACAGACTGCTTCCTGAGCGCATCCGATTTTCAGCCTGCTGTTGCAGGCGTTCACCGTCACCAAAAGCATCAGGTATTTGTAAGCGTTCAGCTTCTAAAGCGGCTAAATCTGCCAACAATTCCAGCCGTTGCCCAACCAAGGTTTGCAATCTGTCAAATAAATCGTATTGCTCTGATTGTGCCGAGGCTTGCTGTTTTGATTCATCAGCAGATTCTTCTTCTGAGTCAATCTCTTCTGGAGCCGCTGTGTCATGTCCATTGAGCTGTGCAATGCGCAACCGCAAATGTGTCCGCTGATTGATGCGCTGAGCGATTTCTTGCTCTAGCGCAGTGATCGGTTCGCGGCGTAAGGCTTGGATCAGTCCTTCGGGGGTCTGCTCAGGGGTTAAGTGTCCGCGTCCAAGCTGTTTTTTGATCTCAACCGAGGTTGCATATTGCTGTAAAGACAAGCGATGCAAATCCGAAAGTATCTGAATATATTCGGTTTTTTCAGCTTCTAGGACTTCAAGTGCTGCGAGTAAGCGCGCTTGACTGCGTTCTTGGTCACGCAGATATTGTTGTCGATTGGCGACAACACTTTGATAATGTCTCAAACCTTCGGCATCATCAGCAAATCGTTGACGATCTGGTAAAGGTTGTACCGTGTCGGCTGACTCTTGTGTTGCGATCTGCTCTTCTGTCGCTTGTTGAGTTTGCACCTCAGCCGGTTCATCAAGCCC
>SKYD01000067.1 GCA_007128075.1 Thiorhodovibrio sp. | reverse complement strand
CTGCGCTGGAAATGTTGCAACAGCGGGTCGATGCGCTTGAGGGTCAGGTTAAGAAAAACAGCCGCAATTCCAGCAAGCCGCCATCCTCGGACGGGTTTAGAAAAAAACCGGCGCAACCGCGTCGTCGCGGCGAGCGCCCAAGCGGCGGTCAGCCGGGTCATCCCGGACAGACACGACGGATGGTCGAGAACCCCGATGAGGTGGTGGATGTGCACCCAATCGGTTACTGCGGTTGTGGGCGTAAGCTGGAAGACCAACCAAGTCGAGTCAAAGAGCGGCGCCAACAGTGGGACATTCCTCCGACGAAGTTCCATGTCAGCGAATTTCGTCAGCACGAGGTCGAATGCGGCGCGGGCGGGGTTCCGCCAACATTAGACGAAGCCACCGGGGTGGACATCACCCCTGAGCGGATGGAACGGATTTTGGCTGAATGAAGCTTATTGTTCAAATTCCTTGCCTGAATGAAGAGGCTAATATCGCCCAAACAGTTGCCGAGATTCCGCGTCAGATTGATGGCGTGGATGTCGTCGAGATTTTGGTGATTGATGATGGCAGTACTGATCACACCATCACGGCAGCGCGAATGGCAGGTGTGGATCATATAGTACGCAATCGGCGCAATATCGGTCTAGCGCGTAGTTTTCGCCGTGGGCTAGATGCCTGTCTTTCACTCGGTGCGGATATTATTGTCAACACTGATGGGGATAATCAGTATTGCGGCGCCGATATTCCCAAGTTGATTGCGCCAATTCTGCGCGGCGAGGCGGATATGGTGATCGGTGATCGCGACACCGCCAATATTCCCCATTTTTCACCGCTTAAAAAAGCCTTGCAATTTCTTGGTAGTCGTGTGGTGCGTACGCTGGCAGGCATTCATGTCAGTGATACTGTCAGCGGTTTTCGTGCTTTTGATCGCGATGCGGCGATTCGTCTCAACATTGTGTCATCATTCAGTTACACCATTGAGACCGTAATCCAAGGTGGAAAACGCCAGCTTGCAGTCACCTCGGTGAAGGTGCGCACCAACCAAACCGCTCGCCCGTCGCGGCTGTTTCGCAGCATTCCGCACTTTATTGTCAACTCGCTAGTGACCATGGTGCGCATGTACGCCATGTATCAGCCCTTGCGGGTGTTTTTTTATATCGGCAGTTTGTTGATTGGTCTCGGTTTGCTGCCAGTTGGACGATTTTTATATTTTTATCTGGTGCAACAAGGCGCGGGGCATATCCAATCGTTACAGCTTGGCAGTGCCTTGATCGTCGTCGGTTTGGTGACTTACCTAGTGGGTCTGGTTGCGGATCTGATCTCGTTTAATCGGCAACTGTTAGAAATGACCTTAGAGCGCGTGAAGCGGCTGGAGCTTGCTGTTTCTCAACACAATATAGCGAAATCTCAGGACGCAAAAGCAGCGGCAAAGGCAGCGACAAAAGAATCGCAGTGAGCAGCGGGCAGGCGGTTAATGCCCGCTGCTGCCGCTCGCCCACCGCCGCTTGGAAACTGACGACAGAGTGCATCTGCCCCCTGGGGTGCGATCAGTGGGGCGCGCACACTAACCACATAGTCTCCATTTTCCAGCGCAGTGAGTAAGGCATGGGCGCGGTCGGGTGCAGCTTGGGCGAGTGCATTCGCCCACACTCCGCTGACGCGGCGCGCCCAAGCGGCATCAGGGTGTACAAACACCGCATAGCCCGCCCCCGAAGTCAACGCCGGAATGGCCTGTGCTCGCGCCATGTCTTGCGCATACCCCGTCCGTAATTCTGAGACTGTCGCATCATTGGCGATAAACTCCATCGGATCGGCATACGGATGCAGCCGCTCAAACAGCGTCGCTGGCGCGATATGTAAATCATTTAGTGTAAGACCATAGCTGTTGTAATTGAGCAAAATGCCAAGCTCACGCAGTGCTGCTCGTGCTGATGTTGGCAGATCAATGGCATCGGCTAGGTGATATGCCGCTTGATCAAAATTATCACCAAAGGTCCCAACGATTGCCCAGCGCGCCGCTCGCCCGCCGAGATACGCATTGACCAGCAGTGAAGTGCCCTGATCGGGGCGTGGATCAATGTGCGCTTCTAGTGCTGGATGGCTAGGAATCACACCAGCATAATGATGATCAAAATAGCGCACACGAACACCTGCTGCGAGCAGCCGCAACAATGGCTGGCGGTTGCGATCTAGCGAGAGATCTAGCACCGTGACCTGATCACCCGCCTGGGCTTTGACCTGCTCTAAAAGTGCAATGTCGCGCTTAACGCCAGTGATCAACTGGTTGGGGAACGGCTGTTCTAAACACAGTTGTTGCAGCGCACACAAACCATCGGCATCGCCGTTAACAACTGAGTAATTCATCGGCTGGTGCTGAGTGCAAACCACTGTTGTAAGGAGCCTTCACGCTGTGGCTGTGCCTGCCATGTGAAGCCCGCAGCGGTGACTGCTGCAAAAAACAGTTCTGGAACATAAAAAAAGTTAAGTGCGTTATCGCGTGTCTCTTCGTTGTCAGCAAAAAACACCGTCACCAATGCGATGCCGCCAGGGCGCAGAACCCGCCGCAGCTCATGCAGATAGTGTGCGGTTTCAGCCAGCGGCATGTGAGTAAATACCGAAGCGGCAAGAGCCGCATCAAACGCCGCATCAGCATAAGGAAAGCGCAATCCAGATGCCGCTTGATGCCCCGTATGGCCATCGATGGTGCCATAGCTATGGCTCACCACATCGACAAAATCAAAGGTCAGCCGTGGATCGCGGGCGGTCAGATGGGTTTTACACCAATCGATCATACCAGGATGACGATCAAAGCCAACATAGGTCGCCAACGGTTCCTTGACCAGCCAGCGGGCAATTCGCCCACAGCCACAGCCGATGTCCAGCAGCCGCGTCTGATCGGTCAACAGCCCCTGTTCGCGCAACCGCAAGACGATCTCCTGTCCGCGTTGTATAAATACTTCAGCAACATTGGGCTGAAAACCGCAAACTAATTGCATGTCATTTTCTGGCGGCAGTGGCAGATCCATCAACAGTGGTATCCTTTAAAAAAATCATTGATCAATGTGACAACGAGGAGGCCGGTGGTCGCTGCTTGCAAAAACAGCCAGCGGCGCGTACCGAACAATCTGTGAATAAAATAAGACATCATTTTACCATTGTTGGCGATATTGGCGGAACCAAAACTGCGTTGGCGGTGGCTGAGGGTGCGCAACTCAGTCAACGGCAAGATTATCCCAGTCAGGCGTATTCGTCGCTTGATGCTTTGTTAGCAGACTATCTGGCGACCCTGAGTGTTCCCACTGCTGAATTGCAGGCTGTTTTAGCCTTGGCTGGACCGGTGGTGGAGCAACGCAGTCAGGCGACCAATCTGCCTTGGATGATTGATGCCCAGGCACTCACCCAAGCCCTGGGGCTGGCGCAGGTGGTCTTGCTCAATGATTTAGAGTCGCTGGCGTGGGGCATCGCTGGCTTGACTGCTGAACAATTCGTGACCTTGCATCCTGGAGATGAGACCGCTCAGGGCAACGCCGCCATCATCGCCCCTGGCACTGGACTTGGCATTGCCGGGCTGCTATGGGATGGCACGCGCCATTCTCCTTTTGCGACCGAAGGTGGGCATGTTGATTTCGCGCCCGCCGATGCCCGCGACTGTGCGCTGCTGGAATTTTTGCAGACCCGCTATGGGCGCGTGAGCTGGGAGCGTGTGGTTTCGGGCATGGGAATTGTTGATTTATATCAGTTTTTAGCCAACCAAACAGAACACGCGCCAGCGGCTGTCGTCACCGCTGCCGATGGCGATATTGCCGCCACAGTGGCACAACAGGCAGCGGCAGGCAGTTGCGTGCTCTGTGTCGAGACCATGGCGTGGTTTGCTCGGCTGCTTGGTCGTCAGGCGGGCAATGTTGCGCTTAGTTACATGGCACGGGGTGGGCTGTATATCGGCGGTGGTATTGTGCCTAAAAATCGTCAGTTGTTGACTCAGGCGGCGTTGCTTGATGGCTTTTTTGACAAAGGCCGGATGCGTCCGCTGTTGGAAGCCATGCCAGTGCGACTCATTGTCGATCCTGATGTCGCGCTGTTGGGTGCAGCACGCTTTGGTCAGGCAGCATCGTGTTAAGGCTTGCACATCCTCGGCATTGGCTCAGTTGGCTGCTGATTGCCTGGCTCTACGCACTGGCACAGCTCCCGCTGCCGTTGCTCTATGCACTCGGTCAGGGGCTGGGGCGATTAGTGTATGTGTTCGCTGGCACGCGGCGGCGGATTGCGCGCATCAATTTGCAACAGTGCTGCGCGGCACAGTCACCAGCGGAGCGCGAGAGGCTGTTGCGCGATCATTTTGGCGCGCTTGGTGTCGCCGCGCTCGGTCAGGGCATTGCTTGGAGTGCCTCGCCAGCGCGGCTCAAGCGGCTGGTGCGGGTGCGCAATGAGCAACTTTTAGAACAGCGCATCGCCGCCCGCCAGCCAACCATCCTGCTAGTACCACATTTTGTTGGCTTAGATATTGGGGCTGCTGGTTTTTATTGCCGCTTTAACACTGGTTGTTATCTCTATCAACGCATCCGCAACCCGGTGATCAATGCTCAGATTGCCAAGGGTCGCTCACGCTTTGGCACCGTTGGCATCGAACGCCGCGAATCTCTGCGTGCCGTGGTGCGCACCATTCAGCGCGGGATCCCGCTGTATTATCTGCCAGATCAAGACCCGGGGCGGCGGAGGGGGATTTTTGTGCCCTTCTGTGGTCAGCCAGCGGCAACCGTGCCCACGCTGGCGCGGCTGGCGCGGCTCACCCAAGCCACCGTCATTCCAATTAGCATTCGCTTGTTGCCACGGGGGGCGGGGATTGAGGTCAACATCCAGCCACCGCTGCGCGATTTTCCAACCAGCGATCTGCATGAGGATACGGCGCGGATGAATCAGTGCATCGAAGAAATGATTCACGCCCAGCCGGCGCAGTATTTTTGGGTGCATCGCCGTTTCAAAACCCGTCCACCTGGGCAGCCGCCGCTGTATTGATGAATCAATTCCACCGCCCGCGGGCTTGGCTGATCGGGGGCTGCTTGTTGTTGGCACTGATTGTGCTGGTTCAGTGGCTGATTGGCTGGCCAGCGATGCTCGCGCCGTGGCGAACATTCTCGCCGCTGTTGTTAGGCAGTCTGCTGGCGTTGACGCTGATGAGCTATCTATTGCGCGCCTGGCGGGTTCAACGCTATTTCGCGCCCCAGCTCGATGGCCGCTTGGTGGCAACTTTTAAGCTCTCGGCACTGCATACCACGGCAAATGTGCTGTTGCCGATGCGTTTGGGTGAGCTGGCGTTTCCGTGGCTGATGCGCCGCTATTTTGGTCACAATCTGCTCGCCACTGGCGTGGCGTTGCTGTGGATTCGCGTGCTTGATGTGCATTGTTTGGTGCTATTTGGCTGGATCGCGCTTTGGCTGTATCAGCCCAATCTATTCTTTATCATCGCCGCACTGCTGTGGGTTGGCACGCTCGGCTGGCTGCAGCAGGCCACAGTGTTTGTCCAGCGGTGGCGCCCGCCGCCGCGCTGGGCAACATTGCTGCAACAATTGACCACCGCAGTCCCACAATTGCCAGGTCAAATCGTGCAATTATATCTCTTGACAGTGCTCAGTTGGCTGACCAAGCTCATCGCCTTTGCCGTGGTGTTGCAACAGGTGGCGGGGCTGGCAAGCTGGCAGGCGTTGGCGGGCGCATTGGGGGCTGAATTATCCTCAGTGTTGCCGATCCACGGCATTGCGGGGGCGGGATCGTATGAGGTGGCGGCAGTGGCTGCGTTGGTGCCACTTGGTGTTGATGCGAGCACCGCTTTGGCGGCAGCGGTGAATCTGCATTTGTTTATGTTGGCGGCCAGCGTGCTCATCGGCACAGTGGCGCTGCTGCTTCCGCATCAAGCGGTCACAGCCGCAACAAACACAACGGCACCAGCAGTTCGCCACGATCCAGTCCCCCATGCACCCCAATCTGGCTAAACGGCTGCTCGGTTGCCAGCCGGTCGCGGAGCAACCGCTGTCCTTGGCCGATCAGGGTTAGATCGCCGCTGCGATGGTGTAGCTCAGGATGTGGCGCACCCTGACCAAACAGCCCTTGCGCGATCAGCTCTTCACTGCGCAGGCACCAAAAATCACTGCTCAGATGTTCGGCGAACTGATCGGCAAATTGGTTTTCCTCACCTGAACGCAGATAGGTAAAGGCAGCGCGTGGCTCACCACACAGCGGCAGACGCAGACACTCTTGTACCGTCTCCGGCAATAAGATCGCATCCTCGGGTCGGGTGTCGATCTGGCCATGGTCGGCAGTGACCAGCAGCAGGCTGTCGCTGCCCTGAAGCTGCTCGCACAGCCGCTCTAGGGTGCGCTCAATGCTGTGCAAATGGGCTTGGGCGGGCGCGCTGTGCATGCCTTGATAATGGCCAATATGATCCAGCAGCGGCCAATAGACATAGACATAGCCAGGTCGCGGCTGCTCAATGAGCGTGCGCTCAATCTTGCGGCGCATGTCGTCGAGTTTGCCGCATGTCTTCACCTGCGCTGAGCCGCGCAGTGCCAGATTAAATGGCGAGTTGACAATGTTGCGCGGTGCGATCAGTGTACTTGGTGTTGACAACCGATCAAACACCGAGGGCAGTTTGAGCAACGCGCTGACATTAATTTTGGCTTGGCGATAATCAGCCCCACCATAGCGCGGTTGACCGAGTAGAATTTTCAGCACGGTGCCAAGCTCCCGCAGCCAAGTAAACCAGCCGGTGACGGCGTGTTGTTGGGGGGCAAGGCCAGTGAGAATGGTGGTGATGGCAGTTGCGGTGGTGGTCGGAAACACTGAGGTGATGGTGCCCAGCGCGTGACGCGCCAGCAGCCCCTGCGGTGAATACTTGTTAAGCCAATCCGCCCCTAGCCCGTCAATCACAAGTAAAATAAGTGTCCTGGCTGGCGCGAGATCGGCAGCAGGCAGCATCCGCAGTTCGGGCTGGTCACTGATGCCGCCACGGGCGTGGATGATCGATGCCATTAAATTCACCAAGCTGCCGCCGCTATAATCAGGGCGTTGCAGTGTGGTGGGTAAGCTGTGCAACAGCGAGGTCTGGGGTTGATTTCGATTAGGATTTAGTGGAGCGTTTATCATGATCTATCAGATCGTTTATGTGAGCGAATATTCCGGCCGCAGTCCTGAAGAGGATTTGCAGTCGATTTTAACCGCATCGCGGCATCACAACCCGCAATTAGAGGTCACTGGTTTGTTGCTGTTTGTCAGGAATAGTTTTATCCAGGTGCTTGAGGGCGAGGAGACAACCATCCGCGAGCTTTATGCAAAAATTGCCAAGGATCCGCGCCATACGCGGCTCGATATTTTGCTAGAACACCAGATTCCGCAGCGGCTGTTTCCTGATTGGAGCATGGCATGGATGCCGATTTCAGAAGCTGAATTTTGTCGAATTGCGCACATCAAGTGTTGTGATTTTGAAACCCTGTCTACACTGGGCAACAATATTGTCAGCGAAATTTTGCTCAATTTTGCCGAATTACAAAATCAAGCGAACGGAGATGGTATTGCTCATTAAATTCCAAACCCAGGCCCATGCCGATATTGTGATGTTCGGTGATGTGGCACAAACCCTGCTGCATTTGATGGGGCATAGCGGCACAGTGCCTGGTGCCTTGCTTGCCGAGGATATTCCTCAAGCCTTGGCGCGCTTGCAATCGGCAGTGACTGCCAATCCACAGCGTCCACTCAACCCCACACCAGATGATGACAGTGACAGCGCCGATCAGGTGAGCTTGGCACATCGCGCACTGCCGCTGATTCAATTATTGCAGGCGGCCGCGCAACGCGGCACCCATGTGATGTGGGATGAGTGATGCTGATTTGACCCTTGTCCCTAAATCGCGTAAGGTTTTCACCACGCTTCAGGTGACTTGCTTTGGCAAGTTGAAACGGGAAGCCGGTGAGAGTCCGGCGCTGCCCCCGCAACGGTAAGCGCGTTGATTGCAACCAAGACCACTGTGATCTGATTCATGGGAAGGGGTTGCAATCCAAAGCCACAAGGCTTTAGCGCGCCAGCCCGGAGACCGGCCTGTTGTGCTTGATGCAGGTGCTGCGGTGGGCGGCGACCGGCTTGGGTCGGTCCTCTGGCGGCACTTGCCTGTTTATTCCCTCGCAGGATGAATACCAATCCAATCAGCAGACGCGGGTGAGCGTCTGCGAATCGAGGGAATGATGCCGACTTCAACTCAATCTTCATCGTTTGTTTTATTGACACTATTGCTAGGCGCGACCAGCGTGCAGAGCGCGGATCTGGCGCCGATTGTCGTCACTGCCAGCCGACTCGACACCCAATCGGCACCCGCCACTGCCGCTGTGACGGTCATCGAGCGTCACGAAATCGAGCGTCTTCAAGCCCGCGATCTCAGTGATCTATTGCGGCGCATTCCTGGTCTGTCGATCACCAACCACGGCGGGCGCGGTCAAGTGACCTCGGTGTCATTGCGCGGCACCAATAGCGACCATGTGCTCGTACTCGTCGATGGGGTCAAGATCGGCTCGGCAACCAGTGGCGCGACCCCATGGGCGGCAATTCCGCTAGAGCAGATCGAGCGCGTCGAGGTGGTGCGCGGGCCGCGTTCGAGTCTCTATGGCTCGGAGGCGATTGGTGGCGTGGTGCAGTTGTTTACTCGCCAAGCCACGACTGAGCCGTTCTCGACGCGGCTGAGGGTCAGCGCAGGCACCTATCACACCCTGGCGACCAGCTTGAGCTTCAGCGCCAGCAGTGAACGCGCTTGGGCTGATGTCGATCTTGGTCAAGAACGCTCGCGGGGCTTTGATGCCTGTCGCCCGTCGCAGAGCGGCGGCTGTTCTGTCGATCAGCCCGACCGCGACGGCTTTGAGCACGATCAGATAGGGCTGCGTGGCGGCTATCGCTGGTCGGAACGCCTCGCCCTGACCACCCATTATTTACGGGCAGCCACCATGAATGAGTATGATGGCAGCCATTGGACGGGGGATCGCAACCATGGCTTGATGCAGACCTGGGGGGCGCGGTTGCATTTTCAGCCGCTGGCGCACTGGAGCACGCGGCTATCGCTGGCGCGAAGCTGGGATGAATCGACAATTTCGTTTGCTGATACCTCGATCAATCACTATGACACCGAGCGCACCCAGCTTGACTGGCATCATCAGCTTGATCTCACCGGCGATCAGGTGTTGGGACTGGGCATTGATTATCAGCAAGAAAAGATCGACACCAATCCACAGTATGCTACAGAACAGCGCGAGCGCGTCGGCGTTTATGGCGAATATCTCACCCAACTGGGGGCGCATGATTTACATCTAAGCCTGCGCCACGACGAGGATGAACAACTTGGCGGTCAATTCACTGGCAATCTCGGCTGGGGCTTGGTGATCCAGCCGGCGCTGCATCTCACCCTCAACTACGGCACAGCGTTCAAGGCACCAAGTTTTAATGATCTGTACTATCCAGGCTATGGCAATCCAGCACTCAAGCCAGAAACCGCCCGCGCAGTTGAGGCAGGAGTCAGCGGCGCACCGCGCTGGGGAGCCTGGAGCCTGAATCTGTATCAAACCACGATTGATGATTTGATCAGCCACGATGAGGCTCGCCAAGCCCCTGCCAATATCCGCCAAGCGCGGATTCGTGGAGCCGAGCTATGGGCGCGAACTCGGCAGGCGGGCTGGGATTTAGAAACCACGCTGACCCAGCTTGACCCGCGCAGCATCGGCGGTGAGTTTCGCGGCAATCGGCTACCACGCCGCCCGCAACAGACGCTCAATGTCGATGCTGATCGCAAATTCGGGCGTTTTGGACTAGGGGCGACGCTGTTTGCTGCCGGGGTGCGGTTTGATGATCTCGCCAATCAAACACGGCTCGATGGCTATCAACTGGTTGATCTGCGGCTGGAATATGCGTTTAGCAAGGCGCTACGGCTACAAGGGCGGCTAGACAATCTGTTCAATGCCCAGTACGAAACCGCCGCCTATTACAATCAGCCAGGACGGCAGTTGATGGTGACGCTGCGTTATAATTTGTGACAGTAAATTTTGTTAAGGATCAGATTATGTTGATGATACACAAACAACGCGCCACGCCACTGTTTTTATTGCTGCTGTTCTGGGGGCAGCTCGCTATTGCCCAGCCATCACTCACCGCTCCCGAGGCTTGGCAGGCAGTCAGGCCGGTCCAGGCTGGCTGCAACGACGCTTACCGCTAGAGCCTTGTCGGCGTTGCTAAAACGGCTGGGGTTGTTTCTCGCCCTACTGCTTGGGCTGGCTCTGGCAATCCCTTGGGTGGCGGGCTGGCAAGCGCGGCGGCTCTATCAGGAGCTGCTTGCTGTTGCCGACCAATCGCCGCTGTGGGTGTCGCGCACTGAGTTTCATCCTGGCTGGCGGCACACCCAAGCAATGATCGAATTGCGTCTTCCTGGGCGTTGGTTGCCATTGTTTGGTGAACAGCGTCTTCGTGGGGTATTTGAGATCAACCACAGTTGGTTGTTGGATCGCTCGCCATCCTGGCCGCCGCCGTTGGCACGGATTGATGGTCAACTGCGCTGGCATGATGGCACAGGCTATTGGCTGCCGCTAACGCTGACGGCACAGCTATGGATGAGCAATCAGCTCGATGTGGCACTGCATCTGCCATCCACCACCTGGGTGCAACATCGCGGGTTGTTGACTATCGCCGAGCTAGAGGGGCGCGCACAGTTTAACACCACAAACCCAGCCCAGGATTCAGCGCGTGTCAAGTTAAACATCGAACAGCTTGCCACCCCACAGCTGGCGTTCGACAACGCCCAACTGCGCTTGGATGCTGATTGGCGACCTGCTGGGCTGCATCTTGGTGTGCAGCTTGATCCGGTCGTGCTGTGGCTGGATGAACGCAGTTATCGGCTGGAGCGGCTGACGCTGGCGCTGACGCGCTTTGCTGCCATGCAGCCACTGCAAGTGACTCAAGAGCAGGCTCGGCTGTTGGCAGAACAGGCTCCGCTGCTGATACCGCCTGAGCTGGTGCAATTGGTGGCGTGGTGGCTGGCACTCGGCACCCCGCAGCTTGAACTTGGCCCGCTGGATCTCGACACCATGCACGGCTTGATTAGTTTTGGTGTGTTGTTGGAATCGCTAAATTACCACCAAGAGCAACCTGATTGGTCATCATTGCGTGCTGAGGCGCGGTTGGCTGTGCCCACCGCCTGGCTGCGGCACTGGTTGACGCAGCGTGAGCGGGGTTTGGCATTGGCGCGGCTTGATGCCAACGCCACCCAGCAGCTAACCCCCGAACTGGAACAGGAGATTGCTGCTGCTGTTGAGATGGTACTGCAGCGTCTGGTGGCTGTTGGCTGGCTGATTCCTAGCGACGAGCGGCTGCTGGCAGTGGTGGAGCTCAACGCCGAGCAGTTGACGATCAATCAGCGTCCGCTGGCGTTGTCTCCATAATCAACAATGGCTCTAAGCGATGACGGGCAGCAGCCTCAGCGAGACGGCCATCGCGCTTGATCTCGGCAACAAATTGCTCAAGCCGTTCATGCCAAGCATCGTCTCCAGGTTTGAGTGCGTAGGCATAGGGGGTGATGTGATAAGTCTCGTTAGGCTCAATCAGCCGCGCCCAGTCAGCACTCAACAGCATCCACTGACTGTACGGATAATCCGTCATAAAAACATCAGCCCGCCCTGAGCGCACCTCTTGTTCACGAGCAAAAGGGGTGTCGAAAATCCCCAGCGTTGCGTGCTCTAAACGCTGCTGCATGATCGGCTCATGCCAGGTGCCTTTAGCAACCGCAACCACCACCCCGGGCTGATCAATGTCGCGCCAATCGCTGATGCGGCGATTGGTTTTAGTAGTGATGGCATAAATATCGCTGGCGATATGTGGCTGAGTAAAGCGCAAATGCTGTTGACGCTGTGGGGTGATGCCAATGGCAAACATCGCCACATCACAGCGATCTTGGGTGACATCCTCGATCAAACTGGCAAAGCTGCTGTCGACAAACTCCACCTCGACACCAAGATCGTGCCCCAACGCCAGCGCCATGTCGTAATCAATGCCGGCGAGCTGTTGGGTGCGCGGATTGCGATAGGTGATGCCGTAATACTCTGGCCAGATACACACCTGAACCCGCTGGCGCTGGCGAATCTGCTCTAAGCGATCCGCAGCCACTGTGGGCATCGTGATCAGCAACAACAGTGCAGTGAACATCAGTGTTGAAATTTGTTTCATTGTGAAGTTAATCCCATAAAATTAATGTTTTAGCCCCGGTACAGTAACTTCTCAATAACTCACGGCACACCATCGGTGAGCGAAGCCCGTTGGCGCACGATATCGGGTAGCTAAGGGATGGCACCAAGCTCCCGTTGGACTTGGCATCAAACGCGATATCCATGGTTGAAGCCTAACCCCCCTTGGCGCGAGACTTGACAAAAGACTACCACAACTACATCTATTTGCAGAATTTTATACGCGCGTGCCCTGAATGGGAGCGACATCCGCAGCACAGGTGAAAAACCTCGGCGCATCGGTTAGTATAGCCGCCATCATTCGACGACCTGCGGAGCCTTTTATGCCAGTCCTTGCTGATTTTATTGCCCCTTCGATCCTCTCGGCCAATTTTGCCAAGCTCGGTGAGGAGGTCGATCAGGTGCTTGCTGCCGGTGCGGATATTGTTCATTTTGATGTGATGGACAATCATTATGTGCCCAATCTCACCATCGGGCCTTTGGTGTGTGAGGCACTGCGCAAGCATGGCGTGACCGCGCCGATTGATGTACACTTGATGGTCAAGCCGGTGGATCGCATTGTCGGCGATTTTGCGGCGGCGGGTGCGACCTACATCACTTTTCACCCCGAGGCGAGCGAGCATATTGACCGCACTTTGCAACTGATTCAAAGCGAGGGCTGCAAAGCCGGGCTGGTGTTTAATCCGGCAACCCCGTTGAGCGCGCTGGATTATGTGCTTG
>SKYD01000258.1 GCA_007128075.1 Thiorhodovibrio sp. | reverse complement strand
CCCAGATCAAGCAGCAAGGGATCATGGCCGTGGCGTAGATGAATGTTGCCGGGCTTGATATCCAAATGCAGCATGCTGCGCGAGTGAATCAGCATCAGCGCATCGAGCAGCGGCAAAAAAATCCGCAGCAGCAGGGTGGTGCTCAATCCGCCGCCGCGATCATGCACCAGTTGGGCGAGATTGCGCCCGCGCTCATGCTGCATCACCAGATAGCCGGTGTTATTGATCCAATAAAGATTGAGCACCTGAACGATGTTGGGGTGGCGCAAGGCGGCCATTGCTTTGGCTTCTTGAAAAAACAGCCGCAGACTGCGGATCAAATTCGCTTGATTGGCATCATCAATCGGCTCTAGCCGTTTATGGGCATCGCGCTTGGCGATCTTTTTAGGCATAAACTCCTTGATCACCGCCTCATCGCCAGTCTCATCGTCCTTGGCAAGATACACCAAACTAAAGCCGCCCTTACCCAAAGTGCGAACAACCCGGTAACAATCAATGAAGGTTCCAGGCTCTAATGAGTCACGCAGCGGCTGAGCGGGTTGTGCCATGTTGGATATTTGGTGTCATCAAAGGTCAGGGATACCCTGACCGAAATGAAAAAGTTGCGCCTATGCTAGCATAGAGCTGAGTTGATTGGCGATGTGCTGATGGTGATTTGATCAATGATCCGAACATGGGAACAGCATCACGATCATCATGTAGGGGCGGTTCACAAACCGCCTCTACGATTGAATATCTGGAAAACAGAGCGAATGGCTATTCGCTATCTTCTTTTACTTTCTTGTTTTTTTTGGGGCGACGATAGCGTTTTTTCCTGGTGCGATAGCCTTTGATAATGTCCATCATGGCGACACGCTTGGCAGTGTTGCCTTGCTGAAATTGTGTCCACCACACCGCCAGATAGCTGTCGATCTCGCCGGCCTCGGCCCGCAACAGTAGGAAATCATAGGCAGCACGAAAACGCGGATGGGCGATCAGCGCCAGCGGTCGTCTGCCACGGCGCCGCTCCAAATGCGGCTGTAAATCCCACACCTCACGCATCAGTAAGACATGCCGTTTGGGGACCACGATCTGGCAACTCTGCAATCGGATCAGCTCACTGGAAGCCTGGATCATCGCATCGTGACTGCTGACCTTGTCCGCCAACAGTGCTTGATAGCGTTGATAAACAGGTGCCCAAAGCAATACTGAAAACAGAAAAAACGGCACGATGGGTTTGTTGTTGCGAATCCGCTGGTCGGTATTGTCCAGCGCACGCTCAATGAGCTTGAGCGCGATGGTGTCTGCGCCCTGTTGTAAACAGTGTTCGGTGTGCGGAAATAAGGTCGCAAATAGACCATAGTGGCGCAATTTTTCAAATGCGGCGACCGCACAGCCGCTATGAAACAGCTTGAGCACCTCTTCAAACAGCCGCGCTGGCGACACCTCGTCAAGCAGTGACCCGAAATCATAAAGCGGCCGCTCGCAGCGATCCTCGATCTCAAAGCCGAGCTTGGCGGCAAAGCGCACCGCCCGCAGCATCCGCACCGGGTCCTCACGATAGCGCGCCACTGGATCATCACCAATCAGCCGCAACTGTTTGGCTGCTATGTCGGTCAAGCCGCCGGTGTAATCGACCAGCGAAAAATCGTCGATGTTGTAATAGAGGGCGTTGATGGTGAAATCACGGCGCAGCGCGTCCTCGGCAATGGTGCCGTAGACATTATCGCGCACAATCATGCCGTTTTCGGTGTGATGATCTCCTGATGGGTTAAGCTCAGGACGACCGCGAAAGGTCGCCACTTCGACGATATCGGCACCAAAAAACACATGTGCCAGTCGAAAACGCCGCCCAATCAGCCGGCAGTTACGAAACACTCCGCGCACCTGTTCAGGCGTGGCATCAGTGGCGATGTCAAAATCTTTAGGCTCCTGTCCTAGTAACAGATCGCGCACGCCGCCGCCGACCAGATACGCCTGATGCCCACTTTGTTTGAGACGATAGAGAACCTTCAGCGCGTGGGGGCTGATCTGGCTGCGCGAGATGCGATGCTCAGGACGCGGCACAATGATGGGAAGGTTAGAGTCTTGCAAATCGGTTTTAATGTCCTTAAGTTGTGTTCGGCGCAAGAATATCTTGAGCCTGAGCTGAAAACCCGTATAATACCCCTTCACTCACGCAAAGTCCCTTTCATAAATCCTACCAATTTTATTGGTCATGAAAGGTGCAGGCTAAGCCCTTCGAGGGCTATGTTAGATCGGTTATGAAATGTAGCGATGAACGCCAGTTGCTACCGCTTTCGTCGAGATTTAAGGAACGGAGGAATGGGATTATACGCTCCGCGTGCTCTCGACATGACAAGCCGGTTTAACTTTGCCGAGGCAAACGTCACCCATTTTTATGGAGATGATTCAGGAATGAACACGAATTTTGCTTTGCAGATGATGCTTATGTGTAACCATTTAGGTTGAGCGCGCGCTTTGTGAACGATCTACGCCGTCCTTGGCTTAAGGTCGTTCATCATGTTTCAGGCGTAACAGCCTGGAACGCTCAACCAGCCTGAGTTCTTCGGGGCTATGTTATGAGTGAATGCATAAACATTGGCGAGGTGACCATTACGCCTTCGGGTGGCTCGAAAGAGCTGACAGTCGGGAAAGACCGGCACCCTTTTTTCATTTAATCAGATACTATGAAGTAACCGCTCCCTTCGTCTAGTGGTTAGGACGCTGGCCTCTCACGCCGGTAACAGGGGTTCGAATCCCCTAGGGAGCGCCAAATTCCCTTAATTTTTGAGTCCATTACACTGCCTCGTCTGGCACCTAAAATCATGACCCCATCCCCCTTTGCCCTCGACCAACCGGATAGTTTTGAGCGTTGGCGCGAGCAAAAACTCGCCCAAGCGCCCACGGCGGTTGAAGAACTCATCGTTGAGATCAACGACCCTAGAAATTTAACCAAGACCGAATATCAGGCACTGCTTGAACGCTGTCAGCGGGCAAATATGGCAGTGTATATCAGCCGCACCGCCGATGATCCTGACAAGGCAATTCCCCAAGCACTGGGGGCGCGTTTTGGTTTGCAACGGCTGGATCACAATCGCGGGGCGGATGAGGATGCGATCACCTCACTGACGGTGCAAACCGATGCTTTGCACCGCGACTATATTCCCTATTCCAATCGCCCGATTGCCTGGCATACCGATGGCTATTACAACCATCCCGATTTCCAAATTTGGGGGCTGATTCTGCACTGTGTGCAGCCTGCCGCCGAGGGCGGGACCAATGATGTGCTCGATCACGAGCTGGTCTATCTGCGCTTGCGTGAGCAAAATCCACAGTGGATTCACACCCTGATGCAGCCTGATTGCATGACCATCCCCGGACATCAAGCCCCCGATGGCAGCGTCCGTCCTGATCGCCCCGGGCAGGTGTTTCATGTCAGTGCCGATCAGCGGCTGCACATGCGTTATACCCATCGCGCCCGCAACATTCACTGGCGCGATGATGCAGCAACAGCCGAGGCGTTAGCCGCGCTACGGGCGATTCTTGCTGATCCTGCGCCCTATCAATTCAGCGTGCGTCTGGAATCGGGCTGG
>SKYD01000273.1 GCA_007128075.1 Thiorhodovibrio sp. | reverse complement strand
GTGACCTCGATGTGTTTATCGACGAGGGGCTGAGCGCGGTGCGCGGTCAGTTGCAGCTCCCTGGTGAGCCATTGTTGCGCGAGTTGGCAATCAATCAACGCGCCCGCTGTTACCATGATCAGGTGGTGCCGATGCTCGACAGCGACCGTTATCAGCAGTTGATTGAGCAGTTTCCAGCATGGTTTGAGGCACGCGCCTGGGAACAGGCGACCTTGACCGACAAACAACGCGCCCGACTGACCAAGCCGATTTCTGGCTATGCCCGTAAGCGGCTGGATCGCTTAGCCCGTCAGGTGCTCACTGCCGGCGCGCAGATGGATCGTGAGGACAGCGAGGCGATGCACGCCTTGCGCATTGAATGCAAGAAATTGCGCTATGCTGCCGAGTTTTTCCGCTCGCTGTTTGATGGCATGGGCGAGTTCATCGGTCATTTGAAGGGCTTGCAAGACCTGCTCGGGGTGATGCACGATGTTGCCGTGACCCGACATCTGTTAGACAATCTGCTCGGCACCGACACCCGCCGCGAGCTGTTGCTCTATGCCGGGGCGTTGATCGGCTGGCGCGAATGCCATTATCGGCAACTGTCGGTGCGCTTTGATGCTGCTTGGGCTGAGCTGGCGGCTGCCCGCCGCCCGTGGTGGGAACAGACCTCGGTGCCGATTTCAGCGATCTTGTCATCATAAAATTCACGGAGCGCCTGTGATGCGGTTGCAATCCGGTCAAAATTGTCCGTTAGGTTCGGGAACGCTCAATCTTCAATTGCGTGCCGAGCCATCCAATTCCAGTCTCATTCTCGATGCCAGTGCCTTTCTGCTCACTGCCAGCGGTCAGGTGCCAGGCGATGAGGGCTTTATCTTCTATGGTCAACCGCAACATCCATCAGGCGGGGTGCAGCTCGATGCCCAAGCCTTGCGCTTTGCGGTGGATCTCGACCGCTTGCCAGCAACGATTGAGCGGGTGATCCTTGCCCTGAGCATCGACCCACAAAGCCCTGGCAAGCCCAGCTTTCGCGCCCTAGAACAGGTCACGCTGACGGTGAGCGGCGCGGGGAGCGAGCTCATTTTTCCGCTGATCACCAGCGCGATGAATGAAACCGCGCTGATCATGGGCGAATGTTATCGCCGACAAGGGGCGTGGAAATTTCGCGCTCTCGGGCAAGGGTTTGTTGGCGGACTAGGGCCGTTGGCGATGCATTATGGGGTGGAGATCAGCGATCCACAGCCTGCTCCAGCGCCACAGCCCGCACCACCCAAAGCAGCGCCGCCACCACCGCCGGCAACACCGGCTCCGCCGCCGCCAGCAGCGCCCCCTGCACCGCCACCAAGCATTAGCCTGACCAAGCGCCAGCCGATCTCGCTAGACAAACCCGGCAGCGGCTTTGGCAAAATCACGGTCAATCTAAATTGGAACCGTGCCTCGACCAAGCGCGGCTTTTTGGGCTTTGGCGGGGATGGGATCGATCTCGATCTGGGCTGTATGCTGGAGATGCAAGACGGCTTTAAGACCGTGGTGCAGGCACTTGGCAACAGCTTTGGCGACTTTAAACGCGTGCCCTATGCCCATCTGCTCGGCGATGATCGCACCGGTGATTCCGAAGAAGGCGAGTTTTTGCTGATCAATGGCGAGCATTGGGGGAAAATCAAGCGGGTGTTGATTTATGCCTTTATCTATGAAGGTGCACCCGACTGGGCAACCGCCAATGCCAGCGTCACTATTTCCGCACCGGGGATCTCTGATCTTTTAGTCCATCTGGACGAGCCAGGCGGCGATAAAGGCCTCTGTGCGATTGCCATGCTCGACAATGACGGCGGGCGGCTTAAAGTCACCAAACTCATCGAGTATTATACCAGTCAAGAGCCAATGGATCGGGCGTATGGCTTTGGCTTTCGCTGGCGACCTGGGCGAAAATAACTTCATCTCAGGCTGTGCAGTGCGCAGTCTTTCGTTTCATTTCACGCAAAGGAGTTCATGTTATGGCAATTTCTCTATCCAAAGGCGGTCGGCTGTCACTGGACAAAGATGCACCGGGGCTTAGAAAAATCCATGTCGGGCTGGGCTGGGATCCACGAGTCACCGACGGGGCTGATTTTGACCTCGATGCCTCGGCGTTTATGGTCGCTGAAAGCGGCAAGGTGCGTTCCGATGCTGATTTCATTTTTTACAATCAGCTCAAATCGCCCTGCGGCTCAGTTGAACACACCGGTGATAATCTCACCGGCGGCGGCGACGGCGATGACGAGGTGGTGTATGTCGATCTCGACAAGGTGCCTGCCGATGTCTCCAAGATCATTTTCACTGTCACCATTCACGAGGCCGATCAGCGCGGTCAGAATTTTGGGCAGGTCGCCAATGCCTATATTCGGCTGGTCAACCGCGATACCAATGAAGAAGTGGTGCGCTTTGATCTGGGCGAGGATTACAGCACCGAGACCGCGATGGTGTTTGCCGAGATTTATCGCGGTGGAACTGAATGGAAATTTAACGCCATTGGCCAAGGTTATGCCGGTGGGCTGCGTCCCATGGCGCTGCAATATGGCGTAAACGTTTAATGTTTTGAGGTGCGCCCATGGCTGCTGACCGCACAGAGTTTATCAGCCGCAACGACCTAAGCTATCGGGTCTCGTTTCGCGGTGCCTTTGCGCTGCTTGAGGTGCAACTGCGGGCGGGACAGGCAATCAAAGCCCAGTCCGATGCGATGGTGGCGATGGATCCGACCATCGATGTTGAAGGGCGGCTTGAGGGCGGGCTGCTCGGCGGCATTGGGCGCATCTTCAGCGGTGAGACTTTCTTTTTTCAAACCCTAAAAGCCAGTCGCGGCGCGGGTACTGCTTTACTCGCCCCGGCACAACCTGGCGATCTGGTGCCAATTGCACTGGATGGCAGCCAGGGCTATATCCTGCAAAAAGATGGCTTTCTTGCCGCGACTGAAGGCGTGGAAATCACCACCACGGCGCAGAATCTAGCCCGTGGGCTGTTTAGCGGCGAGGGCTTTTTTGTGCTCAAGGCGCGTGGTCACGGGATGCTGTTTGCCGAAAGCTATGGCGCGATCCATCCAATCGAGATTCCTGCCGGGCAAGAGATGATCATCGACAACGGGCATCTGGTTGCCTGGCCAGAGACCATGCACTATTCGCTTGAAAAAGCCAGCGCGGGCTGGATTTCGAGTTTCACCTCGGGCGAGGGGCTGGTATGTCGGTTCCGTGGTCCTGGGGTGGTGTATATTCAGACCCGCAATCCCAGCGCCTTTGGCTCGTGGCTGAGCCATCTGTTGCCAAGCTCAGGCAGTTAGCACATGGCGCACACCCTGATCACTGGTGCCAACTGTCCGCTTCCGACAACCGTTTGGCGGATTGCGATCACCTGGGCACCGACTCGACCCGCCGAGCACGAGGTCGATGCCAGCGCCTTTTTGCTCACTGCCAATGGTCAGGTGCGCTCGGATGCCGATTTTATCTTTTACAATCAGCCGTGCTCGCTGTGTGGTGGGGTTGAGTTAAGCCACACCAAGCCCGCCCATCAGCAATTGCGCATCGATCCTGAACGGTTGCCAGCCGCCATCACCCGTGTTGCGATTGGGCTGAC
>SKYD01000229.1 GCA_007128075.1 Thiorhodovibrio sp. | reverse complement strand
TTTCATATTGAGTACGGTTTCTGACAAAGACCCATCTGCTAAGTTGTTGTTTTATAGTTTGGCTAGCGTACTCAAATTGACCGTTTCCCGTCATGTGCGAGAAACTGATAGTTGGTAAGCAAAAACTGTCCGCAGTATTGATCAACAAGAGTCAATACGGATTAAACTAGCATAGTGCAGATGTTCGTGAACAGTTACGAAAAAATCAAAAACTGTTTTTTGCTCCAAGCGCATAACGGATCAGCGATCCGTCGCCAGGGTCTTCTTCACAGGTCAGCCGGAGACAAAGACACTGCATGACGCTCCAGCACCTGCAACAGATACTCATGCTCAGGATTGGCATCAAACGCCTGTTGCCAGACTTCGCGGGCCTCGGTCTCGCGCCCCAGTGCCCATAACACCTCGCCGAGGTGGGCGGCAATCTCGCCATCGAGCATGGCATCGTGTGCGCGCTGTAGATAGGGCAGCGCCTGCTCAGGCTTGCCTAAGCGATACAGCACCCAGCCCATGCTGTCGAGAATCGCCGGCTGCTCAGGTTCCAGCGCCAGCGCCTGTTCAATCAGCTCACGGGCTTCGTCGAGACGGTCGGTTTGATCCGCCAGCGTATAGCCGAGTGCATTGAGCGCGTCGGCATGGTCGGGGTGCATCTCCAACACGCGACGCAGATCATGCTCTAAAATATCCACCCGCTGCATCTGTGCCCCCAGCAGGGCGCGGCTATAGAGCAAATCGGGTGAATCGGGAGATTGGGCGAGGGCATGATTGTAGATGTCCATTGCCTGATCAGGCTGCTGGTGTTTGCGCAACAGCTCAGCCTCGATCAGATACAGCGCCTCTTGTGCATCGGGCAGTTGGCGACGCAGTTGCTCTAAACGCTCACGGGCGCGTGCCATCTCGCCTTCTTCGGCATAAAGTGCGGCGATACGCACCTGGGCATCGTGCTCTTGTTCGCCACGAACACGCGCATACCAGGAGCGCGCCGCGGCAAGATTCCCCGCCATCTGCTCCACCTGACCGAGCAAAAAGGTCGCTTCTTGCTGGTGTTCGCCAGTGGCACGCAGCCGCAACAGATAGTCGCGGGCGGCATCGGTGTCTTCAAGCTGCATTGACAAAGCCGCCGCTGCAAACAGCCCGCCGGCAAAGTCGGGGCGCGTGGCTAATAGGGTGGCAAACGAATCGCGAGCGGCATCAATCTCGCCCGCCTTGACCAGCAATTTTGCATAGAGGATGCGCAGCTCATCATCATCGAACCCTTGCTCAAAATAGTGAGTCAGCCGGGTCAGTGCTGCTGCCTCTTGGTCTTGCGCGACCAAACGCCGCACCAAAAACAACTGCGGTTGTGCCCAAGCAGGACGAATCGCCGCCGCCTGTTCAGCATAGTGCTGGGCTTGTTGCTCTTGATCCGCCCCCACCGCCAGCGTTGCCAGCGCCATCAAGGCATCGGCATCCTCTAGATCATCGCCGATCACTTGGCGCATCAGTTCTAAACGCTGCTCGGGATCATCCAGCCGCCCAAGCAGCCTTGCCGCTTGGCTATAGCCTTGGCGACGACTCGACGAGAGCGCAATCACCTGTTGGAGCTGGGCAAGTGCCTGTTGTTGATCGTGCTGATCAAGGGCGATATAGGCCGCCAAACGACGCGCCCGCAGTGAGTCAGGCGCCAGCGCGATCCATTCCTCAATCGCCTGGGTTGCCTGCTGCGGAATCTCGGCAGCCAGTGCCGCACGCACCGCAAGCTCGGCCAATTGGACATCGCCGGAGCGGCGTGCCGCTGCTTGATAATGGGTGAAGGCTGTCAGCGGCTGATCGCGCTGCATGGCGACCTCGGCGACTAGGATGTCGTAGAGCAGATCCGTAGACAGCTCACGGGCAACCACCAGCGGAGCGGTCGCAACACCCAGCAACAACCCCGCACAGAGAGAAAACAACAACCGATTTGGCATAGCAATCATAAAAAAACTCGATCAGACAGGCGAATTTAGACAATATCCTAAATTTATGGGCGGCGGATGTCTACTATTGTCGTTTTTCATCCCTGCATAAAGCCGCGGGACATTGGCTGTTGATCGCCCGCCCATCCAAATAGGCAACACCATCTTCTCCTAACCGCAACCGCCCTGCTGCAAACCATTGCGCTACTTGTGGGTAGATGCGGTGTTCTTGCTCTAGCACCCGCGCCGCTAAGGTTGCGACATCATCATCAGGCAACACCGGCACCTCGGCTTGCAAAATTGCTGGACCGCCGTCTAGGGTTTCGGTCACAAAATGTACGGTCGCACCGTGCGTGGTCTCACCAGCGGCGAGGGCGCGCTCGTGGGTATGCAGACCAGGGAATTTCGGCAGCAGTGAGGGATGGATATTAAGCAGCCTTCCAGCATAATGGCGAACAAATGCTGGCGTTAAAATGCGCATAAAACCCGCCAAAATCACCAATTCTGGGGCGTAGCTGTCGATGAGTGCGATGAGTGCGTGGTCATAGTCTTCACGACAAGCGAAGGCGCGATGACTTAAACACCGGGTTTCAAGCTGCGCCTGCTGGGCGCGCTCTAATCCGCGCACGCCTTCTTGATTGCTGATCACGCAGCGAATCTCCAGCGCCCGCTCGCCCTGATCGCGGCTGTCGATCAGGGCTTGCAGATTGGAGCCGCTGCCAGAGATTAGCACCACAACGGGGCATGGGGTCATGCGGGATGTTCTCCACAATATTCAACGCTTGGCACACCAGAATCTGCCACCACCTCGCCGATCGGCCACACCTGTTCACCCGCCGCCAGCAGCCGCTGTGTTGCTGTTGCGACTTGCGCTGCGGGGAGTACGAGGATCATGCCCACGCCACAATTAAAGGTGCGCAGCATCTCGCTGTCTACAATTTGTCCAGTCTGTTGCAGCCAGCGAAACACTGGCGGCAGTGCCCAGCGGGCGCGCTCAATGATCGCCTTGGTGTTGTCTGGCAACACACGCGGTAAATTGTCGGTGATGCCGCCGCCGGTGATGTGTGCGAGAGCGTGAAGCTCACAGCCATCAAGCACCGATTGCACCGCACGCACATAAATACGGGTTGGCTCAAGCAGTGCCTGAGCCAAGGTCACATTGCCACAGGGCTGCGTTAAGTCGGCACCGCTGTGCGTCACCAGCGCCCGAATGAGCGAATAGCCATTGGCGTGAGGGCCAGAGGATGCCAGTGCCAGCAAGACATCGCCCACCTGAACGCGCTCTGGCCCCAAAATCGCCGCTTTCTCGACAATGCCGACGCCAAAACCAGCAAGATCATAGTCATTGCCCGCATACATGCCTGGCATTTCTGCGGTTTCGCCGCCGATTAGTGTGCATCCTGCCTGCTGACATCCTTCGGCTATGCCGCTGATCACCGCCGTCGCCTGTTCGACATCGAGCTGACCGGTGGCATAATAGTCGAGAAAAAATAGCGGCTCGGCACCAGTGACCAAAATATCATTAACACACATTGCCACCAGGTCAATGCCGATGGTGTGATGCTGATGGTGCTGCAACGCCAGCTTAAGCTTGGTGCCCACGCCATCGGTGCCAGAGACCAACACCGGATGCTGATAACGGTCCAAGGGCAGCTCAAACAGCCCACCAAAGCCGCCAAGCCCAGTGAGAACTTCAGAACGCCGCGTCTTCGCCGCCAGCGGTTTAATGCGCTCGATCAGTGCTGCGCCTGCGTCAATATCAACCCCGGCACTGCGATAATCAAAAGTTGTCATAGTTTATTTCGCTCATGGGTCGTGATTTTAAAGTTGCGATTTCGCTAGAGCCTAGCGTCAAGCCTCGCTATACTATAAGGCTTTGCCTGCTTACAGGCTGCAAAATTCTTAATGGAGAACCTGCATGCAAGTGTCCGTGGAGACTGAAGGATTAAACCGCGTGGTGCGCGTTGTTTTACCCACTGAGGCGTTTGAGGCTGAGGTGGATAAGCGGCTGCGCGACTATGGTCGCAGATCGCGTATTGATGGCTTTCGCCCTGGTAAGGTGCCAATGTCGTTTCTGAAACAGCGTTTTGGCGAGGAGATTCGAACCGAGGTTTTGAAAGAGATGGCGAAGACGACCTTGCCTGATGCCTTAGAGCAAGAAAATCTGCACCCGGTCATGCCCAATCGTATTGATTTCGATAGCAACATCAACAACAAAGACCGCGTTTACGGCTATACCGTCAACTTTGAGGTTGCTCCTGAGATTGAAATCTTACCACTAAATGAGTATAAAATCAAGCGACCTGTGCCGACAATCACCGATGACGACATCGATTCAGTGATTGATAATATATGTAAAGCGCATAGCACATGGAAACAGGTTGACCGCCCCATCACCCATGGTGACCAGGTAATCATTGATGTTGTGATCACTGTTGATGACGAGCCATCTCGTGAAGATCAAATGAAGCTAATCATTGGTCAAGAAAACATGGATGTTGCTGGGTTTGATGACCAATTGCTCAATGCCCAACCTGGTGAATCACTGAATTTTGATCTTCTTTTTCCAGAGGATTATCCGGTTGTTCGGATGGCTAATCAACAGACACACTTTGAGGTTAAAATTCATGAAGTGAATGAGCGCCATATCCCGACGCTCGATGAATTGTTACCCCTCGTTGAAGTGGAGTCGATTGATGAGCTGCGAAAAAGTGTGCGCTTGAGTGTTGAGGAAAAATTGTCGGGATTGATTGCCGACCGGATGGAACGAACCGTGTTAAATATTTTAATGGATAACACCGATTTTGAGGTGCCTAAGACGCTGCTCGACCTTCAAAAACAGAGGTTTCAGCAGAGTTTTGACAGCATTTCACCTTTTGTGAAAATAATTAAAGATCTCGAGGGATTGTTTAATGAGAGGGTCGACTCAGAGGCATTCTATGAGGCGAAACGCTTGCTGTTGATACAAAAAGTAGTCGATCACTATGGTATCAACACCACTGATCAGGAAATCAAGGATATTGTGGTAGAGATGTCGTTAAATTACGAAAATCCACAAGCTTTTGTTAAAAGCGTTTACGATAATGATAAAGATATTCACAGAATTGAGTCGCAATTGCTTGAGAAAAAAGCAATCGCACACCTGCTTGAACAGGTCCAGGTGGAAGAGATTTCTGCGACCTTTGCCGACATCACTGATCCCAACACTTTGCGTACATTGGTTTCTGGAGAACAACCCACATCATGAACACATCTTTCCAAGCGGGCGATCTTAGCCCACGCGCCCTGGGTTTGGTGCCGATTGTTATCGAGCAAACTGCGCGCGGTGAACGCTCATTCGATATTTTCTCGCGTCTGCTCAAAGACCGCGTGGTTTTTTTGGTCGGTCCGGTGGAGGATCAGGTCGCCAATCTGGTGGTTGCCCAGTTGTTGTTTCTGGAGTCAGAAAATCCCGACAAGGATATTCACTTTTATATCAACTCGCCGGGTGGCTCAGTGACCGCTGGGCTGGCAATCTACGATACCATGCAGTTTATTCGCCCCCAAGTCAGCACCATGTGCGTAGGGCAGGCAGCCAGCATGGGCGCGCTGTTATTGGCTGGCGGTGAGGCAGGCAAACGGTTTTGTCTGCCGCATTCGCGGCTGATGATTCACCAACCGCTGGGTGGTTTTCAGGGGCAGGCCTCAGATATCGACATCCATGCCCGCGAGATTTTACAAATCCGTGATAAACTCAATAAGATTTTAGCCCATCACACCGGCCAACCCATTGAGAAGATCGCTGAAGATACCGACCGTGATCGCTTTTTGAGTGCTGAGGAAGGTGTTGAATATGGGCTGATTGATCGGGTGATCGACAAGCGCGAGGCACCAGCCAGTGATTGATTTGTTCTCGCTGTTGACCCAGGCGATCAATCATCTGGTGTTGAGTGTTTGCCAGCAGGCATAACCATTGATGATCTTTTCTTTGCAAAACGAGCGGATAGCAATTCTATGAGTGGACACAGTCACAGCAAACACGATGAAGGCAAACTTCTCTACTGCTCCTTCTGCGGCAAAAGTCAGCATGAGGTGCGCAAACTCATCGCCGGTCCGTCGGTTTTTATCTGCGATGAATGTGTCGATCTATGCAACGACATCATTCGCGAGGAGATGGAAGAGAGCATGGGCGAGGCCACCAGTCGGCTGCCCAAGCCCCGCGAGATCAATGAAAGCCTTGATCAATATGTGATTGGTCAGGAACAGGCGAAAAAGGTGCTGTCGGTTGCGGTTTACAACCATTATAAGCGCATGGAAATCAAGTGCTTTAAGGACGACATCGAGATCTCGAAAAGCAATATCTTGCTGATTGGGCCGACCGGTTCCGGCAAAACTTTGTTGGCTGAAACCTTAGCCCGTATTCTCAATGTTCCCTTTACCATCGCTGATGCCACCACGCTGACTGAGGCGGGTTATGTTGGTGAGGATGTTGAGAACATCATCCAGAAATTGCTGCAAAAATGCGATTACGATGTCGAAAAAGCGCAAACGGGCATTGTCTATATCGACGAAATCGACAAAATCTCGCGCAAGTCAGATAACCCGTCGATCACTCGCGATGTCTCCGGTGAAGGGGTGCAGCAGGCACTGTTAAAACTCATCGAGGGCACCATCGCCTCAGTGCCGCCGCAAGGTGGGCGCAAGCATCCGCAGCAAGAATTTTTACAGGTTGATACCTCAAATATTCTGTTTATCGTCGGCGGTGCCTTTGCGGGTCTTGATAAAATCATCCGCAACCGCACCAAAAAGGGCGGCATTGGCTTCTCAGCAGAGGTGCATAGCCTAGATGACAAACAAAGCGCAAACGAGTTGTTGAGCGGTGTCGAGCCTGAAGACCTGATTCGCTTTGGGCTGATTCCAGAGTTCGTTGGCCGCCTGCCGGTGATGGCAACGCTGGAAGAGCTTGACGAGGCGGCCTTGATGCGCATCTTGACTGAGCCAAAATATGCCCTCAATAAGCAGTATAAGCGGCTGTTTGAGATGGAAGGCTGTGATTTAGAGCTGCGAGCGGACGCGCTGCACGCCATTGCCAAAAAAGCCATGGAGCGCAAAACCGGTGCCCGTGGGCTGCGCACCATCATGGAAAAGGTGTTGCTGGATATCATGTACGAATTGCCGTCGATGAGCCAGGTCAGCAAAGTGGTGGTCGATGATTCAGTGATTTATGGCAACAACCCACCCTATATCATCTATGATGGTGGCGAGCCGCAACAACTGGCGGCATCTTCTGAATAATCTACATTGACGGGGGCATCCATGATTGACTCAGCAAACGATCCTTCAACTCACTCAGGACGACTGCTTGAGGTTGCGGTGCTTCCGCTACGAGATGTTGTGGTTTACCCACACATGGTGATTCCACTGTTTGTTGGGCGCGAAAAATCGACCAAGGCACTCGATACCGCGATGAGCCACGACAAACAGATTTTTTTGGTGGCGCAAAAAAGTGCTGAAGTCGATGATCCCAGGATCAAAGACCTTTACAAAATTGGCACTCTCGCCAACATTTTGCAGATGCTTAAGCTCCCCGATGGCACAGTCAAGGTGCTGGTGGAGGGAAGTCACCGCGCCGAGGCCACCAAATTTATCAACACCGAGACTTTTTTCGGGGCATTGGCGCGTCCACTGACCGAGCACATTGATGCTGATGAGCGCGAGCAAGAGGTGTTGATGCGCTCGGCAGTGACGCTGTTTGACCAGTATGTCAAGCTCAACAAAAAAGTGCCGCCCGAGGTGCTAACCTCGCTGGCTAACATCGACGAGGCGGGGCGCTTGGCTGACACCATGGCAGCGCACATGTCGCTCAAGCTCGATGAAAAACAGCGGGTGTTGGAGATTATCGACATCCAGACGCGCATCGAGCATCTGATGGGGCTGATGGAGGCCGAAAACGATATTCTGCAAATGGAAAAGCGGATTCGTGGTCGGGTCAAGCGCCAGATGGAAAAAAATCAGCGCGAGTATTATCTCAACGAGCAGATGAAGGCGATCCAAAAGGAATTGGGTGAGCTTGAGGATGTCCCCAATGAGATCGAAGACCTGACACGGCGCATCGACGAGGCGGGAATGCCCAAAGAGGTGCATGAAAAAGCCACCGCCGAGCTGAATAAACTCAAGCTGATGTCGCCGATGGCGGCCGAGGCAACTGTGGTGCGCAACTATATCGACACCTTGGTGGCGGTTCCGTGGAAGAAGCGCACCCGCATTCGCAACGATCTACCGGCTGCCGAGAAAGTGCTCGATACCGATCATTACGGTCTGGAGAAGGTCAAAGAGCGGATTCTCGAATATCTGGCAGTACAACAGCGGGTGCGCAAGCTCAAGGGACCGATTTTGTGTTTAGTTGGCCCACCTGGGGTTGGCAAAACCTCGCTTGGGCAGTCGATTGCTCGCGCCACCAACCGCAAATTTGTCCGCATGTCGCTGGGCGGGGTGCGTGATGAGGCGGAGATTCGTGGGCATCGGCGCACTTATATTGGCGCGTTGCCGGGAAAAATCGTGCAAAATCTTTCTAAGGCAGGCTCGCGCAATGCCTTTTTTCTGCTCGATGAAATCGACAAGATGGCGATGGATTTTCGTGGCGATCCGGCCTCAGCATTGCTTGAGGTGCTTGACCCTGAGCAAAATCACACCTTTAATGACCATTATCTAGAGGTTGACTTTGATCTGTCTGAGGTGATGTTTGTTGCCACCGCCAATACGCTCAAAATCCCGCCCGCGTTGCTTGATCGTATGGAGGTGATTCGACTCTCTGGTTACACCGAAGACGAGAAATTTAACATTGCCGAGCGCTATCTGTTGCCCAAACAGATGAAAAATAATGGTCTGCGCGAAAAAGAGCTGGCAGTGCGCGAGCCAGCGATCCGCGACATGATCCGCTACTATACCCGCGAGGCGGGGGTGCGTAACCTAGAACGCGAGATTTCAAAACTCTGTCGCAAGGTGGTCAAAGAGATTTTGCTGAAAAAAAGCGACACCAGTATCACCTTGACTCCAAAGCTCGTTGAAAAATATCTTGGGGTGCGCCGCTTCCGCTTTGGGCGTGCTGAAGAGCATGACCAAATTGGTCAGGTCACTGGGCTTGCCTGGACGGAAGTGGGCGGTGAGCTGTTGCGGATTGAATCAGCACTGATGCCAGGCAAGGGCAAGTTCACCTATACTGGTCAGTTGGGTGATGTGATGCAGGAATCCATCCAAGCAGCACTGACGGTGGTGCGCAGTCGCGCCCTGGCGTTGGGGATTGATCTAGAGTTTCATCGTCAATTTGATCTGCATATTCATGTGCCCGAAGGTGCCACCCCCAAAGATGGCCCCAGTGCTGGGGTAGCAATGTGTACTGCTCTGGTATCTGCGTTGACGAACATTGCCGTGCGTTCGACGGTTGCCATGACTGGCGAGATCACCTTGCGCGGTGAGGTGCTGCCGATTGGGGGGCTGAAAGAAAAGCTGTTGGCAGCACATCGTGGCGGGATTGAAACCGTGCTGATTCCCCAAGAAAATGAGCGTGATCTGGTTGAAATTCCAAAAAATATCAAACAGCATCTGACCATTCGCCCGGTGCGTTGGATCGATGAGGTGCTTGATATTGCTTTGGTTGAACAGCCCAAGCCAGCGCCTGTTCGCGATACCGATCCCGTGCCTGAACCTAAGGTTCCTGTCGAGGTCGATGAATCACATAAAGATGGCAGTGTGCGCACACATCACTGAATCAGCGGGCGATAAACAAATCACAGTTGGCTTGACAGCACCCACTGATCTCTACAACAATCGTTAGCTGCAATGATCAACTTATACAATGGTCATTCTCGGCGCTTAAGCCAAAATCGTGTTAATTAACGAAAGGGGAAATGAATGAATAAATCAGATATCGTCGATGCTGTGGCTGAAGCAGCCGAAGTTCCAAAAACGACCGCGCTGCGTATGATCGATGCGTTCACTGCGACAATTACCGACGCGCTGAAAAATGGCGATACGGTCTCGATCATTGGATTTGGTACATTTTTAGTCAAAGAGCGCGCACCCCGCATGGGACGCAATCCGCAAACGGGCGAAAGCATCAACATTGCGGCCTCAAAATCACCTGCATTTAAAGCTGGTAAAGTGCTAAAGGATGCGTTAAAATAGTCTTTCAAGTTTGGTGATCATCGACATTTCTCGATCATCACTTCGGGTGCTTAGCTCAGCTGGGAGAGCATCGCCCTTACAAGGCGAGGGTCGGGGGTTCGATCCCCTCAGCACCCACCATTAATGCTTGCAATTATCTTCAACCTTTGTTAAGCTATCTGTCATTGGAGCGGTAGTTCAGTCGGTTAGAATACCGGCCTGTCACGCCGGGGGTCGCGGGTTCGAGTCCCGTCCGCTCCGCCATTTATCAAAAGCCGCAGCTAATTGCGGCTTTTTTTATGTTGCGCAACCCCTCCAACCTTATTATTCTGCAATACTTTAAGTATTGACCATGAGCTTCGTTTTCCCGCCATGCTGCAAGAAATTCGTGAACGCGCACAAGGATGGGTCGCTTGGGCGATCGTCATCCTAATCAGTATCCCCTTTGCCCTGTGGGGCATCCAATCCTATCTTGGATCGGGTTCCGATCCGACCGTTGCCAGTGTCAACGGGATCAAAATCACCGAACGCGAGCTGACGCGCAATGTTCAATATACGCGCATGCAGTTGCGTGAACGGCTCGGCTCGGCTTACAACGCCGAGCTATTTGGCGGCGCAGCACTGCGTGAACGGGTGCTGAATCAAATGATCGAACAGCGTCTGGTGCTCGATACCGCACATCGCATCGGGCTTAGGGTGTCTGATGAGGTCATTCGAGCGGCGATCCTTGCCGAGCCAATGTTTCAACGCAATGGTGTTTTTGATCGCGCCAGCTATGAGCGGGTGCTGCAATTGCAAGGGCTGACCCCCAATGCTTATGAGCACAATCTGCGTGAGCATCTGCTGTCAAATCAGCTTGAACGCGCCGTGCAGGCGACCGCGTTGATCACCGATCATGAGTTGCAGCAGTCGATTCGCTGGCAACACCAGCAGCGCGAGCTACGCTATGTCCAGCTACAACGCGATGACTATCTGCCCACCGAGCCGCCGTCAGAGAGCGCGGTGCGTGCCTTTTATGATGCGCATCAGACAGCATTTCAAACCCCAGAACAGGTACGGCTTGCTTATATTCATCTCTCGGCAGCAGAGCTGGCGCGCGATACCGTTGACGAGGAGACGCTACGCGCCCGCTATGCCCAACAGCAGGATCAGTTCACCACCCCTGAGCAACGCACCATTCGCCATATTTTGCTCAAGGTGCCCACCGATGCCGATGATGCCCAGCGCGAAACCATCCGCCAAGAATTGGCAGAACTGCGTGAGCGCATCCTGGAGGGTGAAGATTTTGCCGAATTTGCTGCCGAGTATTCTGAGGATACGGTCAGTGCCGCTGACGGTGGTGCGATTGGCAGCTTAGAGCGCGGTCAACTGGATCCTGCATTTGACCAGGTGGCTTTTGAGTTAGCCGTTGGCGAGCTGAGTGAGCCGGTGCGGACCCGCTTTGGCTATCACCTCATTGAGGTCACTGCAATCAGCGGTGGCGAGCTGTCACCGTTTGAAGATGTCCGCGATCAGTTGGCAATGGACAGTGATGCCAGCGGTGCCGAGGGAATGTTTTTTGAACTGGCAGAACAGTTGGCGAATCTGGCTTATGAAACGCCAGATAGCCTGATTCCAGCCGCTGAAACCCTGGGGCTTGAGGTTCAGGTCAGCGACTGGCTGGATCGCTCAGGACAGGGGGCGGAAGCGGAACTCGCCCATCCACGGATATTCGCTGCCGCATTTAGCCCCGATGTGTTAGAGCGCGGTCAAAACAGTGAGCTATTGGAGCCAGAAAGCCAACAGCTTGAGGCGTTGGTGTTGCGGGTGGAGGATCACCGTCCGAGTGCGGTTAAACCTTTTGATGAGGTGCGCGAGGAAATTGTCGAACAGCTTCAAGAACAGGCTGCCGCTAAGGCTGCGCTGGCTGCTGCCGAGGCGATGGTTGCGCAATTGCAACAGGGCGCGACCTGGGCAGAGATTGATGAGACGCTGACAGTTCAAGAGCCAGGCTTGGTGGAACGCAGCGCCCACGAGCTACCTCCCGTTATGCTCACTCATGCTTTCCAGTTGCCGCATCCACATAACGGCGTACCGCGTTATGGCGCAGTCGCCGCGCCCAATGGCGATGCCTTTGTGGTGGCAGTGGCTGCGGTTGTGGATGGTGTTGTCGACGCGCTGGATGCGGATGATCAGCAGCTAGAACGCCAGATGTTGACCGCAACCATGGCGCGTCACGAGACCGAGCAACTGTTGGCCGCATTCATGGCAGCGGCAACCATCGAGCGCAAGCTGGTAGCGACCTCTAGCGACGACGAATAATCATTTTTGTTGAGCGCGCCTTGATGAACGACCGACGCCATCTCTGGCTTTAGGTCGTTCATTGGATCACAAGCTTTCCTTTGGTTTTTTTTCTAACTTGCGTCTGTCGAGGAGTGTCTTTATATTTTTGTTTTACATAACTGTGTAGCCAACATTCTGAAACCTCAACGACCCGAGCAATACCAGCAAGTGAAATTTTTTCCAATAAAAGTTTATCAATTAGCTTTTTTTTATCATCACTAATTCGATTCTGGGGATTCTCGACAAATTGTCGACCACACGCCTTGCAAGCGAATTTTGGTTTTTGGTTATGAATACGGCCATTTTTAATAATATGCTCTGAATGACAAGAGGGACACTGCATAGTTTTTTACTCCTTAGAATCTAAAGACTTTTACATCTTACCACATTCAGCACTACAATTTGCAAGACTACCCATATTGGCATTTGCCTCGTATTGAATGAAAAAAGGGTGCTAATCTTTCCTGACTGTCAGTCAAAGCAGCCATTGCTCCAACATCCTCGCTAACGCTTGGGGGTCAACTGGCTTGGTCAAATAGTCATCCATGCCAGCCTCAAGACACTTGTCTTTGTCGCCCTGCATGGCATGAGCAGTCATCGCAATAATCGGCAACTGTTGTTGGC
>SKYD01000018.1 GCA_007128075.1 Thiorhodovibrio sp. | reverse complement strand
TGGTCACCTCGCCAATGTTAGTGAGTGGTTTCGCGTGAACCGCACCGCCCATTGCCGCGCCCTGTGCTGTTTAACAGTTCACCGTAGAGTTTGGGGCTGGTGAAGCACCCCAAAGTACCTATACATTCACTCATAACATAGCCCCGAAGGACTCAGGCTGGTTGAGCGTTCCAGGGTGTTACGCCTGAAACATGATGAACGACCTTAAAAGCTAAGGACGGCGTAGGTCGTTCATAAAGCGCGTGCTCAACTAATGCACCACCGGAACCGCGTCCAGCGACGAGCTGACAATCTCAATCGGATCATTACTATCTGAATTACGCACCGCACACAAATAATGCAATAAGCCATCGGCGTATAATTTGGGGTAACGCCCGCGCAACCCGCCAGCAATCCGCTGGCAATGGTCAATTGCCCGCTGCCGTGCTCCTGGCACACCACCGCGATAGTCATCGCGAATAATCACCGGCACTGGCAGACGATGGATCACATTCAGCCCGGTAAAAATTTTAATCCCGACATCGAGATCAACCGCGCCTTCTTCGACCGTTGACAAATAGGCAAAATAGGTCAGATTGCGCAGCTCAATCTCTTCAAAACCGACCCCGGCACCGATAAACCGCTCGGCATGACCAACATCGGCATAAGCACCTTGATGGTAGGTGCGCACATAATCGATCTGTGAGATGTTTTGCTCAAACAGCCAGGCAATCAGCTTGACCATCCCCGGGCAGGGGTCGGCGGTTTGCTTTTCGATCAGCTCACTAATTTTTGTCCGCGCAGCATCAGCCGTCAGTTGCTGGGTTTTTTCATAAACATCATGCGCATCCAGCCATTGATTGAGATCGCAGTTGCCTTGGCGGTCGGGGACATGCACCCGAATTGCATCGGTGTCTGTGTCCAAGCCGAGTAACAACAAATCCACCGAGGCACCACAACAAAAACTGTTTTCAATCGCTTGGCGAAATGAATGCAGCCGCTCTAATCCAGCGCGGGCGGCGGCAGCATCATCCGAGCCGTGAGCAGCACAGCCCTGATGCTCAGGATCCGTCGAGCTATAGTGATAGAGCACAATTTTCAGATAGCGCGTGGGCGCATCGGCGGTGTTGGGTCGCCCTTCACGAAAGCGAAAAAATTCGGTTTTGATCCATTTCTGGACATTGTCTTCAATGTCGAACAAGGCACCTGCATAGGAGCGTCGTCGCACAGCAGAATAAGGTAAGCGCAACACATAGCTCATGGTATGTGCCAGCCGACCATCAGCACAGGGCGTGATGTCCATTAAATGGAATCCACAATCCTGTAACAGTTGTTCAAACCCTTTGCCATCACGCCCGGCAAGTGGATCATGTAGAAAAAAATCATCGCTCATGCGGTGATAGGTTTCGAACACGCACCACGCAAACAGCCGCCGCATATCCAGCCCGGTGACCCAGGCATCTTCGAGAATCCACTCTGGCAGCCGATAGCCAAGCTCGGTCTGGGCGTGGCGTTGGGCACGCTCGACAAAATCTGGCTCACAATGCAACCCAGCAATCTGCTTGAGCACGGGCACAATCTGATCGAACGACTGCTTCACTCGCGATTCGTAATCATGTAGCCGGGCATTGACCTGTTGATTGGTCAAGGGGTGCGCACTGCCAGGCAATGAATGCCGCTGCGCCGTCATCGCCACTTTTTTGCCAGTGGTTTTCGGGGCGCGTTTGCGCTGACTGCTGGCTTGGGCACTGCGTTGGGCAGCAGCCCGGCGGCGCTCGTTGAGCGTTGCTTTGCGGTCAGCCGGCTTCGTCGTTGCCGTCTCAGACGAGGCGGCTGGCGAGGTGCTGACACTCGCTTGCGGACGCACTGCTGCCAGATGGCGACTGCGTGGCGATTGTTTTGAGCGTGAAAGCATCGTGGCTGCCTAACGATTAGCCGCGGGCACCGCCAGAATAGGTCACCAACGAACCGCGCTCGGTGCTACCACTGCTTCCGGTCACTCGGCTGACTGGGACTGGTCGATCTTCGTTGCGCTTGCGCTCAACTTGGGGCATCGCCGAGATCGGGCCACCGGTTCGGGTTGGGTTGCGTCGCCGGGCTGATGAGCCTTCGGTTCCAGTGACGCGGCTGCCGCGATCCCAATCATCGCCAGTGATGCGTGATCCAGAGGATTGCCCTTCGCCAGTGACACGAGACACCGCCGGCGTTTCTGCTGTCGTCTTGTCTTGGGTTAGGTCCAACATGCCTTTGCGGTTATCGGCGCGAAACTGCTCAGTGCCGGTAATTTTACCGCTCGCCATGCCAAATGGGCCGGTGATCTGACCGCCAGATTCATAGCTAGTGCCCGTGACCTGTTGCGCCCGCCGCATTGTCTGTGCCACGCGGGCGGGTGAAGACACGCTAAAGGTTTTCCAAGGCGCACCATCCAGCGGTTGCGGAAAATCCGGCTGTCCGGGCATCGCCCCGCGCCCTTCAATGACTTCCGGGTCAGCTTGATAGCTCAAAGGAACCCGCTGCAGCATCTCTTGCCGTGCATTGTTATCACAGAAGGCATCGGCTTGCTCAAGCCCAGCATAGGGTGTGCCAGTGACGGTTTTGCAAGTGCCTGGCTCATCACCAGTGACTTTTTGTGAGCGTCCGGTTTGGGTACCTGAGACGACCTGACCGCGCAGGGTTCTAAAATGCCCGACCTTGGGTGGTTCTGGCTCTGGCTGCGTCTGGCAAAACGACTGATATTGCTCGACTCCAAGATATTCATCGCCGGTCACTGACCGACAGCTTCCTGGCTCATCGCCGGTGACCTGGGCGGCTCGACCAATGCGGGTTCCGGTGACTGTGCCACCAGACAGCGTGGTGGATTGTCCCACTTTTTGCGGCACAATGGTGGTTGATCCGGCACCTTTACGCACCTCAATACTTTGTACATCAGTGTACTGAGTGCCAGTGGGCTGGATATTCGCGCCCTGTTCATCGCCAGTGACCTGCGCGGAACGCCCGACCATATTTCCTGAGATGCGTTTGCCGCTATGGGTCTCGCCAAAGCCAGTGCGTGGAGGGTTAGGTTCTGGCTTAACACCACAAAAGGACTCAAACTGCATCGGCGAGAGATAATCGGTGCCGGTGACCCGTTTGCAGGTGCCAGGCTCATCGCCCGTGACGCGAGTGGAGCGACCGACCTCAGTGCCCGAGATGCGATTGCCACCACCGGTGGGTGATTGGCGAACCTTGGGCACACCAGGCACAGGATCACTCTGACAGAAGGCTCGGAAAATATCTGCGCCCATGTATTCAGTACCAGTGATGGTGCGGCAGGTGCTTGGCTCATCGCCAGTGGTGTTGACACTGCGCCCGACGCGAGTTCCTGTCACCGTTTGACCGCTGGCGGTTTCGCTCATGCCAACCTTCCAGTGCTGATCAACCGCACCGCCCGATTTTGGTGGGCGCTGCCGACCACAGGGCTGTGATTTGCGCTCGCCAGCACCGCCAGATTGACTGCGCTGAAAGCGGACACGCTGAGATAGTTCACGCCCCGAAAGTTTGGGATTGGCTTGACGGGCTAAACTGGCGACAGAATTTGGGGTATTGCTTGCCGCTTTGCCACGCCCAGACAGCGCGGAAC